>JAUVKN010000009.1 GCA_030596245.1 Bacteroidia bacterium
CCTCACCGGCTGGACAGACCAGTGAGCGGTGCAGTCATCTTTGCCAAGACCAGCAAAGCATTAAGTCGCATGGCATACCTGTTTAAGGAGAAGGAGATCGAAAAGATCTACCATGCCATCGTTGAGAAATGTCCCGAACCCGAATCGGGTATCCTCGAACATTATATTACAAGAAATACAAAGCAGAATAAGTCCTACGTGCATACCAGTGAAGTGCCTCATTCAAAATGGGCCCGTTTGAGTTACCTCAAATTGGCTTCATCGGACCATTATCATTTGTTGGAAGTTACATTGGAAACAGGCAGACACCATCAGATCAGGGCTCAATTGGCCGGCATAGGAAGTGTGATCAAGGGAGATCGAAAGTATGGGGCCAGAAGGAGCAATAAGAACGGTGGGATCAGTCTTCATGCCCGCAAGGTCTCCTTCCATCATCCGGTCAAAAAAGAGCCAGTTGAGGTAGTGGCGCCCTATCCTAAAATGGATATATTCCCTGTGTTTAAGGTGAAATGATCTATTTTCTCAGAATGAAAGGCAGTGGCAACAAATCGGTGGCCCGTTGAATCACCTGGATTTTCTTATTTCCATAGAGGATCATTTCGATGGGAGTGCCTCCCTGGGCCTCCTTCTCACACAACACCTGCCTGCATCCGCCACAGGGTGTCACAGGATCGTCCTGGATGGATCCCTCCTGCATGGCAACAATGGCAATGGAGGTGACTGGAATGTCGGGATATTGTGAGCCGGCATAAAAGATAGCCACCCTTTCGGCACAGAGTCCGGAAGGATACGCAGCATTCTCCTGGTTATTTCCTGTGATGATCTCTCCATTCCCAAGAAGAACTGCAGCTCCCACATAATAATTCGAATATGGTGCATAAGCACTTTTTGCAGCTTCTATGGCTCTATTGACCAGAGTGACCTGTATTTCAGATAATTCATCCAGCCGGTCATATTCATTAAACCGGATCTGTAAAGCTCGCTTCATACTCAGGATAGATTTAATATAAAAATACAGATTTTATCATTTGCACAAGATATTGTTATGAACTCGCGTTGAGGAGAGAGGTATTGTTAAAAACTCAAAGGGGGATATAAATCTCATATCCCTATTTTTACGAAAATCATTATTGGAAGCACCGAAACAGATGAAAAGGATGACCTGGATAGTGCTGGGATTGGGCCTGTGTGGGGTTATGCATGGACAGGGAGGTGCGAAAATAACCAGAGATGATTATATCAGTACCTTTTCAGAACTTGCAATGAAGGAGATGGCAAGGGTAGGGATACCGGCAAGTATTACACTTGCTCAGGGTTGCCTGGAGTCCAATAATGGCAACAGTACCCTGGCGGTCAGGGGCAATAATCATTTCGGGATCAAATGTCATGAATGGACCGGTAAGACGATCCGTTATGATGATGATACCAGAAATGAGTGTTTCAGGGCCTACTCATCAGCCTATGAATCTTACAAGGATCACTCTCAATTCCTGACCATGAGGTCAAGGTACGCCCTGCTTTTCGAATTGAATCCTCATGACTACAGGGGATGGGCCAAAGGGCTGAAGAAGGCCGGGTATGCCACTGCATCCAACTATGCTACCTTACTGATCCGTATCATCGAAGAGAATGAGCTATACAGGTATGACGTTCTGGTGCTGGAAGGGGGTATGGGCTATGGCACAGAAACCACATCTCACCTGACCGACCATGGTTATCCAACTACCCGTGATGTTCTGATGAATAACCGGGTTGAGTATATCCTGGTGGAACCTGGAGATACCCCGGAATCACTGAGGGCCGAGTTGAGCCTGTACAAAAATGAGTTATACCGGTACAACAACCTCTATAAAGGTGCCAGACTTGAACCTGGACAGATCATTTACCTGCAACCCAAGCGCAGAAAGGCAGCATTGGGGAATGAGATCCATGTGGTGGAAGAGGGACAAACCATGTATGACATTTCACAGATTTATGGTGTCAGACTGAAACACCTCTACCGGAGGAACCTGATGGGTGAAGGAGAACAACCACTTGAGGGTGCCGATATATACCTGCGGAAAAAGAAACGCGAACCCATCCTTAAACTGAAACCCACAGAGGAGCAGTATGAGGAGGATGAGATGCAGTTCAGGTTTGAGGGTTGATGGCCTACTCTTCAGTTAATTCACTAACCAGTCCGTAATAGGAGATGGATTGCCTGTTCTGGCTGATTACGGTGAGTGTACCGTAACCATTGGCCCCAACTACAAAGGTTATGTTGAATCGCTCATTCGATTCACTGATCTGATAAGTGACCGTGGTAGAGAATTTATCAGCGTTTTGTACAACCGTAAGATCCTCGGGTTCACCTTTGAACTCGATTCCACCATTTCCCCCATAGTTTGCCTGATATGCCCTGCCAAAGTAGGGCAGGTAGGCTTCGAAGCTACCATTGCTGGCTTTCATGGTATACAATGATGTGGACCGAATGGTTTTACCTCCTGATGGATTGATCGATTGGACCGTAAAGATATAATTGCCGCCTTCAATCAGTGTTGAAGTCTTCGCATATGCCTCCGCTTGTTTTGCATTTTTTTCTGCTTTTCGGTCGCTGCCGGATTGGGAGGAGGTTACCCCGCATCCTGAAAGCAGGATGGTCAGGGGGATCAAATACAGATAGTATGGCTTCATGACTTAATGATGTTTTAAAATTTGCTTCCTGGTTACTCACTTAATTCAAACATCTTATGTATTCGGATGTTCGCAGTCAAAGATATATAAATCTGGAGTCAATTGTTCAAAACATGTTAATGCTTTTGACTGTCAAAACTTTACATTGACATGGTTACTTCTTAAATTTGTATGAAAACTGGATCATGACCGAAGCCGACACCGTTCCTATAAGGATGATCCTTCCGCCAGACGGAAGGCAGACCAGGATCAATTTTTTCAGGGAAAAACAGATCAGGAAAAGTTCATCTGAATGGTGGCAATCACTCTCTTCGTGGTTCAAACATGAGCATAAGGCGATCGGGCCCAACCTGGAGTTTTATGAGCAACAACTGGAGAAGGAGGGGTATTCCGAAAAGTCAAGAAAGAGCTATATTTTCATGATGAAACGCTTCTTCGATCATTTTGAGGTGTTGGAACCTTCCGACATCACCATGGGTTCGATTGAAGATTACAATTTTGAGTTTTTTATCTCCGGACGCTACTCACGGTCATATCAACTTCAGTTTATCAATGCCATCAAACTCTATTATCATCTTACTGAAGGTGTTGAACTGAACCTGAAACAACTCAGGAAAACCGGTACAGTCCGGAAGACAAGCTGAACCCTGCCAGAAAATCCTTTACATCCATTCTTCGTTTTCCCTCCAGCTGAATGGATTGAATTTGAATGTATCCATCAACCACTGCTGCTTTTAAGAAACTCTTATTGTCGGATAGCAGGGTTCCGGGTGATTCGGTATGCTCAGAATCCTCGAAGGTTGAAGAGAAGATCTTGCAGAGGACTTTTACTCCGTTCGGCTTTTCAAGATTTGTGAAGGCGCCGGGATAGGGGCTCAATCCTCTGATCAGGTTGTGAACCTTTTTACCAGGAAGGTCCCAGGATATCTGGCAATGTTCCCGATAGATCTTTGGGGCATTTTTTAAGGCTGCCTTTTTATGGATGAATCTGTCCTGGGATTGAGCTTTTAGCGTGCCAGCAGTCAGCCGGGTGACTGTCTCCATAACAACTCCGGCTCCCAGTGACATTAACCGGTCGTGAAGATCCCCGGCAGTTTCCTGATCACCAATGGTTGTTCTCTTTTGGAGCAGGATCCTGCCTGTGTCGATCTGTTCATCGATCATAAAGGTGGTGACACCCGTTTCAGTTTCTCCGTTGATGATGGCATGGTTGATGGGGGCGGCTCCCCGGTACTGGGGTAGCATTGATGCATGCAGGTTGAAGGTGCCCAACCGGGGAATGCGCCATACCCGTTCGGGGAGCATGCGAAACGCAACCACCACCTGCAGGTCGGGTTGCAGCTTGCTAAGCTCCTTCAGAAAATCCGGATCCTTTAAATTGGAAGGCTGGAGGATCGGAATTTCATGATCCTGTTTCAGGGCAAACTGTTTAACTGCCGAAATCCGGATCTTGTTCCCCCGTCCGGCTGGCTTGTCAGGTGCTGTGATCACAGCCACCACGTTGCATCCTGCATCAAGCAGTGTTTCCAGGGGAGCTACCGCGAATTCAGGAGTCCCCATGTACACAATTCGCAGTGATCTAATGTTCATTTTTAAGAGGATTCTCGTACTTTGCTATGTTGAGGAAATGACCCATTTTGTCCCGCTTTGTCTCCAGGTAAAACTGGTTGTGTTGGTTGGAGGAGATCTCCAGGCTGATGATGTCAACGATTTTCATTCCGTATCCCTCAAGTCCGGCTTTTTTAACAGGATTGTTGGTGATCAGCCTGATGTTCCTGATCCCGAGGGAATGCAGCATCCCCGCGCCTACACCATAGTCACGTTCATCGTCCCTGAAACCAAGGTCCACATTGGCTTGCACAGTATCCCGGCCCTGTTCCTGGAGTTTATAGGCCTTCATCTTGTTGTAGAGGCCTATGCCCCGGCCTTCCTGATTCAGGTAGATAATGACTCCCTGGCCCTCTTTCTGCACCATCCGCATGGCTTCATGAAGCTGGTCACCGCAATCGCACCTGAAACTGCCAAATATGTCACCCGTTACGCAGGAGGAGTGTACCCTTACCAGGATGTGGTCGGACTCCGACCAGGAGCCTTTTATGAGTGCCACATGTTCAAGGCCATTGGATTTTTGGATAAACGGGATCAGGTTAAAATCCCCATATTCAGTGGGTAGATTTACTTCGGTGCCCTTGAGGAGGATGCTGTCTGTATTCAGCCTGAAGGCAATAAGGTCCTTAATGGAGATGATCTTCAGGTCGAACTCCCCGGCTATGCGGAGCAGCTCAGGGAGTCGGGCCATGGTACCATCCTCATTCATGATCTCCACCAGTACTCCACCTGGTTTAAGGTCGGCGAGTTTTGTCAGATCAACTGCAGCTTCGGTATGCCCGGCGCGCCTTAAAACACCCTGCCTCTTGGCTTTTAACGGGAAAATATGACCGGGCCGGGCCAGATCATCGGGCCGGGTCACCGGATCGACCAGGGCCCGAAGTGTTTTGGCACGGTCCGGAGCGGAGATTCCAGTGGTGGTACCGTGACCCAGCAGGTCTACCGAAACAGTAAAAGCAGTGGAATGGCTGCTGGTATTTGAAGTCACCATCATGGGAAGATCCAATTCTGTACATCTCTCTTCAGTAAGGGAAGCACAGATAAGCCCCCTGCCATGGGTAGCCATAAAGTTTACACTTTCAGGGGTGACCAGCTCGGCTGCACAGATAAAATCTCCTTCGTTCTCCCTGTCCTCATCATCCACAACGATGATGATCTTTCCATTCCTGATGTCATCCAGGGCCTCCTCGATGGTATTCAGCTTAACCCTGATTTCTTCTTGTTGGTTGCCAGACATTGCTCCTAATTCCTCCCAAATATCTTATAAAACCGGCCAGAAGGGCCAGGTTCATCAATACAAAATGTGAAATGAAACGCAAAGGTACAGCATGGATCTTAATTTTCCTTAGAAAAAGATCAATAACAGGGATCACCAGCACAGTGAACTGCAAAATAGCAAGGATCCGGTAGACCATCAATTCTATGCCCAGCGCAATGGATGTGCCCAGCGCAATGGATGTGCCCAGTGTGATCATAACCAGGAAGGGGACAAACCATCGAATGACCTTGTGGGAAAAGAAACAGATGGCCACTCCCGGTCTATTGGAGAACAGGAGGGATCTGAATACAGAGAGATTCTGGAAATTCCCTGCGGATATCCTTTTTTTTCGTCTGAATTCCTCCTGCAGGTTGTTGGATACATCCTCGTATACCTTTGCTTCAATATTGCTGATGCATTTGAACCCCTGCTGCAATACAGCCATGTTGATGTAGAAATCATCCACCAGAAAGTTATCGGGGACGGGCCTGTAGAGTGATTTTCTCACTGCATAGCATCCTCCAAATGGTCCCATCATGGAGCCCCAGATAAGGCTTTCGTTGTGTTTGATCCTCACCTCCCGACTGATGTAGTACTTCTCCTGATGGGATATTCCATCTTTCTTCAACCGGGTATTGACCATCCTTGAATCCACCAAACCGATTTCGGGCTGCATGAAATATCTTATCATCTCTCTGAGTGCACTCCTGTCCAACATCACATTTGCATCGGTTATCACCAGAATTTCTCCTTTTGATTCCTCCACCAATCGGTTTATAACACCTGGCTTCCCCGATCTCTCTTCAAACATGAAGATTCGCATCTTCGGATGGGCATCCTTCAACTGTTCTAAAACCTCATTGGTGGAGTCTGTGGAGGCGTCCGATCCCACAAGGATCTCCATACGGTTCACGGGATAATCACCCTGCAGGATGGATTCAATTTTTGAGGTGATAACCTCCTCTTCATTGAAGGCGGCAATGAGCACTGAGATGATGGGTAACTCTTCAGGGGAGAAACTGTTTCCACCTAAGTTTTTTCTTCGGGCAAGCAGATGTAATATGCCCGGAAACAGGAGATAGGAATATAGAATCAGGAAGAGGCTGACCCAGAATATTACCTGAAGAGATATCATACCTGCGTTTTGAAAAACTGGCTTAACCGGGATGAAACGCCAAAGTTATCAAAATTATGCTTAATAAGCTGCCGCGCGTTGGTCACCAGGCGACTGGTTTCGGCCTCTTTGGTCAATAGCTTAATCAATTGATCTTTAAATATATCAGGATCATCTGCTACCATCACTTCCTTGCTATCCTCGGCAGGAATTCCTTCGATACCCACCGGGGTGGTGACCACCGGACGCCCCAGTGCCATCCCTTCCAGGATCTTAATCCTGATACCACTACCCGTAAGCAAAGGAGCCACCATTACGCGGTAGGATTGCATAAACTTTCGGGCATCTTCCACCTCTCCGTGATAAATGATCTTTTCATGTTTGAGTTTTGTCTCAAAATGTGCAGGAGCATTCCTGCCGGCCACATGGAACATGAGTTGAGGCATTTCGGCAGTCAGTTTTTCAAATACATTTTTAAGGAACCAGGTGAGCCCTTCCTGATTGGGAAGCCAGTCCAGGGCTCCTATGAAGAAGATGGTCGGATCGGACGGAAGGGGCATTAGGGGATAATCTTCCAGTGAAAGTCCGGTGGGGATGGTAAGGATAGGACGTGTATAGCCTCTTCTTCTATAATAAGTTTCATCCTGCGGACTGATGGGGATCAGGGTATCCGATGCATGGATCACATGCATTTCATACTTTTCCAGCCGAAAAGCCATGTTTCTGATGTACCAACGTTTCAATGGAGCTTTTTCGTTGGCAGCTTTCTTCTTCCAGATCAGATGCTCAACGTTATGTGCACGAAGGGAAACGGGTGCATTGCTGTACTTTCTGATGTCATCCAGGTAGTGTCCCAGATAGGGTCCCTCCAACTGCACCAGATCATATGTCTCATTCCTGAGAAGTTCTATGAGCTTTTTTCGATAATTCCTGTTATTGAATCTTTCAGCTATGTATGGACTGTTTGAGAATAGCAGGTTGAGGAACAATCGAATTGGTTTGATGGAACTGTCACAATGGATCCCTATGAAGCGTACTGTAGTGTTCAATTCTTCGGGGATTTTTTCAATCGGGAATGCGTGTTTACTGGTATTCAATGAGAGGCAGGTGATGTTGTTCCCTGCATCCCGCAATCCGGTAAGCATGTTGAGTGTGGCTATGGAACCGCCATCCCGTGGCGGGTAAGGAAGCTTGTTGGTAAGGAGCAGGATCTTCATTTTATCCGGAGAAATTTTTGTACCTCCAGTTTCAGATTCTTGAACCAGATAAAATAAGTCTCAATGTTCATAATGACCGAATCGTTGGCAGCTTTATAGGTGAGCCAGACGCTAACCGGGACAAGGATAAATGTTGAAATCCACATACCTATCGATGGGGGGAGTATGTTTTCGCGTACAAATTTTTCGCCCGTCATTGCAATGATGTAATAGATCAGGAATAGCAGGACACTGACAATGACAGGCATACCGAGTCCTCCTTTCCTGATGATGGCCCCCAACGGAGCACCGATAAAAAAGAAGATCAAGCAGAGGAAGGAGAGGGTGAATTTGCGTTGGATCTCGATCTGGTATCTTCTTAACCGTGCCACTTTCCATTCGGAAGTGCCCATGTTGGAAGTAGTGATCGATTTGTTGGAACGGGCAAAATTGATTGCGTGGGTGATGGCCCGTCTTCGCTCCAGCTTACTCAACTCTGCATATGCAGAATCCACATTGACCTGTTGGATTCGAAATTTATCGGAGTCAATTTTTTTCTTCAACGAATCCAGCCTAAAGGGGGGCTTGTCGATCAGCAACCCCTTCGGCTTTCCTGTCAGGCTGTTATCTATGGTGTTGTGGAATTTATCCCTGATCACTTCAATCTCTTCAGTGAGTGAATCGTCAAAATGATGCAACTGGGACAGGTTAAGCATGGAATAGGAATTCCGGAATAAATTCTCATCAGTTCGGTTGAGGCCAAATCCGGTCATTTCTAAGATCATCTCCTGTTGTTCAAATTGGTCCCTGCGAAGGGGAAAGCTTTTGATATGCTTGTTTTCCGTCTTCTGTTTTTGAAGTTCAAAATAGGACCGTCCATTATATAAGGTGAGCAGGAGGTGCTTTTCATCAGCTGACATTTTCATGTAGCCCGAATCGGCAACTGTCACCCTTACATTCCCTTGTTTTTTGGTATGGTCAAAAATCAGGATATCTTTTAACAGGCTGGTTCGGCTATCTTTATCCCCGATGCGGATTGAATATCCCTCCAGGCTATTGTCGAACACCCCTGGTTTGATGGTCATATCGGGCCTTTGTTGCTGGATATCATAAAGCAGTGACCGCATTTTCAGATTGGTCAATGGCATTACATTGTTGGAGAAAAAGAATGCTCCCACGGAGATTCCGGCTGAAATGATCATGACCGGGGCCATGATCCGGATAAGGGAAATCCCGGAGGATTTAAAAGCAAGTAATTCCAGGTTCTCAGCAAGGTTTCCAAAGGTCATCAGGCTGGCCAGTAATACTGCCAGGGGCATGGCCAGGGGAACCAGGCTTGCGCTGGTATAGAGGAGGAATTCGGCAATAATATCAAACTCCAAACCTTTCCCGATCAAATCGTCGATGTACTTCCAGAGGAACTGCATCAGAAGCACAAAAACGACGAAGAAGAATGTCAGGATAAGCGGACCAATAAATGACTTTATGACCAGAAGATGAAGCTTTTTCACACCACTCCCTATTCGTACCTACAAATTCAACGAAGACAAAGTTAACTTATTTTGAATTAGTGACGATCTCTTTCAAAAGTTGCTGAGCGCCATCCACAAGCTGGCTCACCTCTTTAGATTCCCCTGAAGCCATGTTGAATTCATCAACTTTTCTAAGTAATCTCTGATATTTAATAAAATCTGCAGGAATTCCTGATTCTTTCAGTTTCTTCTTAAGTATGATGATCTTTTCAAAATCCTCAATACCCTCCCTGAGCAATTCCAGTCTAACGCTTGGGTAAAACTCCATATCCGGTTCGTTAGAACTGCGGTAGGAGAGTGAAAAATCCCCGGAGGTAAATCCTCCAATCCGCTGTTCCATTGGGTCGATGACGGTCCAGTAATCAAATGCCCAGCGCAAAAATCCTTGAACGTCCAGTTGCTGAGCATGCCAGCCTATCCAGATGTTTGTGGCGGGATCCGCATCTCCGGCAATAAAGTTATTGGGTCGGGGAGGACTACAACTTGTGTAGAAGGTAGTTCTACCGTTATGATCCTGTCGCTTTGGATTGCCTTCATATCCAACCATCAGGCTCAGATCGAACACATTTGCATCCACAAAATCTGTAGGGGTGTGAAATCCGGCGAGCCCGATCTTCCAGTCCGGATGGTTAGCTTTTATGAATTTAATGATCCAGGTGAGTTTTTCAGGCTCCACTTCATCCAGGTAGAGGATTGCTTTATTAAACCAACCCCTTTCATCAAGATATGCCCTGAATTCCCCCAGGAAATGGTTCCACCTTTCTGCATACAGTTCAGTACCAATGGGGGCGCATAACTCCTTCATGGTTCCTGTGGATTCACACCAATAGGGAATTACATCACTGTTCCAGCCCACAGGTGACTGGCAGCTGATCTGTTTGCTGATCCCCCAGCTCATGAATGACTCCACATACCTTTCAAATACCTTAAAGTCATATACCCAGGAACTATCGGTTTGCATGATCCATTGCACCATTGAGGGTGATCCAAGTGCGCCCTCCTTGATATGGGCAGTGATTACTTTTTGGCCCATATCTCCCAATAATCTGTATTTCTTTTGCAGCAAGCCAAAATGTTCATCTGACCAGTATGTTATCGGTTGACCGGGATGTGTCTCATTGTATCTGTCAACCACTGCTGCAGGAAACTGCCAGAGATCCAGGTGAAAACTCCAGTGGTCAACAGGTGGCAGGCTGTATTCAACAACCTGAATGCTCAGCTGAAGTTCGAGCTCCACCTTTCCTGATGAACATACCTCAATGGTTCCGTTGTATTGTCCTGGTTTAGAGGTGGCAGGGATATCCATGGAGAGCCAATAGACTGATGGACAGGAGGGATTAATAATGGGGTCCAAGGATGTGCTTAAGACATCACCCAATTCAAGATAGTGATCCGGATCACGGTCTGAATGTCCGCCACAGGGTTTAGATTCCAGGTCAGCTCGTACATACTCCACAGAACTGAGGCGGGCAGATCCTGACAAAGCAGTGCCATCCGAAGCATTGAAATTTGAAATACGGAAGCTGATATTCTCCTCGGTTTTCCGTTCGGCCCATATGACGATGGCTTTTGAAATTCGCTCTCCTCTCCAGGCTACTTCAAATGACTCTTTCTTAATCTCTTCCTCATAGGAGCTGCATCTCTCATAAAAATGCGTTGTTCTGCCAAATGAACCATTGATAACCTGCGAATGGCCGTTTAATGGAATGCACAGAAGCAGGGTGAGTAACTTCTTTTCTATTGAAAATAGCGGAATCTTCATTATTCTGATAGCTGCTCAAGCAGTCTTTTACCCTTGCTGACCAGTTCCGACGCCCGGTGGTGGTTGAGATTTTCCATATCAAATGTGGCCAGGTGGCTGTTCAGCAGCAAAAGCTTTTCATTTGATGCGTCGGAATCCACCACCTGGAGATGGTTTCTCAGTATCCTGATCTTTTCATAATCCTGAATACCCTCTCTAAGCCGTTCAAATCTGACTGAACTCACTCCTCCGGGGTAGACAATGTAAGTATCTCCGGCTGGAAACCTGAAGTACCTGGAATCTTTTAATGGATCAAGGGTCCATGAGTTGTAACTCCAACGGAGCATCCCATCGAATTGGCGATAGGCTGCATACCAGGGTAGGAAAGAAGCTTCAGCCGGATTTGAAAATGTATAAGTGTTTGGTTTTTCTTCCACACAACATACATAGAAGGTGGTTTTTAAACCGGAATTACTTCTGCGTAACAAATTTTCATCGGGTAATATGTGTTGAGATGCCACACTCAGGTCATACAGCTTGTCATCCAGCTCCGGATGATAATTCCCTGCAAAAGCAATCTTCAGTCCCGGGGACTCCCTGTTGATCAGTTTAAGCACTTCTTTCAGGTCCTCCAGGGATCTTTCATCCATGGAAATGGTTGTGATATCAGCCCAGCTCTTCTCTTTCAAATGTTTATAGAAATCATTTAGAAAGGGACTCCAGATCTGATTATACTCCTTGCTTCCGGGCTTGCAGAATAGGGAGGTGTCCCGTCCTGAGAGCTCATCAAAATATGAATATTTATTGCTCCACGAAACCATGGAATAACAATTTATCTGATCCTTGATCCCACACTCCATTGCAAATTCCACCCATGAATCGAAGACACTGTAGTCATAAGTCCAGCTACCATCACTTCTCCTGACCTTTGTTACCATCGATTGGAAAGGATCAAATGTCTGGCCATTCCATGGCAGGTCTGTAATGGTGGAGGTGATACATTTCTGACCAGCATCAGCAAGCATCTCCATGGTGGGTCTCATGTATTCAAAATGCTCCTTTGTCCATGGCTCAACCTCGAAATACCGGGCCTCAGCATAAGGATTTTGCCAGAAGTCAAGATGAAAACTCCATTGGTCAGGGCTGGGGAGCCCGGAAGATAGCACCTTAATTTCAAGCTCAAATTCGGTTCCCTTCCTTTGGCCTTGGCTCACAGTAAGGGTCCCCGCATAGTCACCAGGTGCAGCATTCCGTGGAATATTAATGGAAATCCATACCAGCTGAGGTCTGTTTCCCATCAACTCAAGTGAAGCGTTAAACGGATGTAGTACATCGGCTACCAGGGATGAATCATATTGCAGGATTCCCGTTTTTTCACACCCTTCTGCAAATTCATCCGTCATTACATACCGGATATTGTACAGATGTAGCTGGTCGGCGCCAATCATGTTGTGTTCATGATTTGTGAGATCCGATACCGAAATATTCACATTCTGTATTTCTTCAGGTGACCAAACAAGCAACTGGATACTTATTCGTTCACCTCTCCAGGCGCTGCCCCTCCAGGTCTGGTTTTCGGTGTACAGAGGTATGTCAGGTCCCCTGGAAGTAGTATCAATGTTGATGAAAGAACCCTGAATGCCACCAGAGATCGTTGATTTTTCGACACATCCCAGTGGAAGCAGGGAAAGTCCCAGGATAAATATAAAAAGTGAGTTGCTTCTCATAAAACAAAGTGATTTTAAGGATTTCATTGAAATAAGCATGTCTTATCACAATCCCCATGGATGTAAACACTCTCCTGAGTTACGATCTGGCCATAGGTATTCAAGGATATGAACATGGATATGATAATAAATATGATCCGATTCATCGGGAATAATCCTTACAGGGGCTTGTAACTAAAATTTTCAAAAAGGGCCTTTCCTTCTCCATAAACAAAAATACCAGGCCTGAGCGAATTGAATTCTCCAAATGCATTGGCGGTGAAATAGGATACATCGGCACCGGGCTACAAAATCCTCCAATCATCATCTTCCACTACATAATACATTCTTACATCCTGTTCTTTGCCTTACATCTTTTGTCTAATTCTTTTTCCTGGTCTATTTTGATATCACCATTACTTTCGAGTCATACCTGTTCAGCGTGGGAAAGAATATCCTAACCAGATATGCACCTTCCCGGTAATTATGGAGATCAATGCTATGGTTATTCCCGGCAAAGCAGGTCAAATCTGTTACATACACCAGCTTACCTTGCATATCCATAACAGTGAGATTAACCCTGTCAGTAAACCTGAATGAGAGGTTGATCTGATTAATCAGAACAGGATTGGGGTAAATTTCAAACAGTGAACCATTTTTCCCGGCAACCGGACAGGGGACTGAAACCGGACCGATCTCCTCGCAGCTTGACCAGACAAAGGCAAATGTCTCGCCAGTTGAGTTTAAAGGTATCTCGTATCCCCGGTCAACACCCCAGTGTACTGCACAAGCCGAAGGCACAGATTCGCGCACTCCCCAAACGTTATCGTTCAGAAAGTAATATGCCCCAGAGGAACCGATACTAACCTCAGTATCATAGCTGTAGATCTGATACCCCTCATGGGTCATCCAGTTCAGTTGCCATGTTTTTCCCTGTTTGTCAGGGAATTCCCCGGTCACATAAACTCCGTTGGAAACATCCACACCATCCATGTACACTTTAAAGGTGACCGGGACTTCCGGTTTAGGGATAAAATTGGCCGTAAGTTGCATATCAGATTGGATCTGGAACTGGAAGGGATTTTCCATACTGGCGGTATCACCTGTCCAGCCCGAAAAAAGCCAACCTTCCCCGGGAACTGCCACCAGCTCCACCGGGACGCCGGAACTGTAAACCGCCTCAACCAGTGAGACGGTTCCATTGCCTGTTACAGTCACGGAAAGGGTACACTGAGGGATGGGTTCACAGGTGGACCAACCATGGGCGAAAATCTCACCGGTCGAAGAGGCAGGAATGGTAAAAATCCTATCGATTCCTGAACTATCAGTACATGCAATCGGCACATTCTCACGTCCTGCCAGAATGGTGTCATTCAAAAAATAGTATGAACCGGATGTCCCGGGCTGAATATAGGCTGTATAATGAAAAGTATTGTTCCCTTCCTCCTGCATCCGGTTATGAACCCACTTCTCACCCTGGAAGTTCTCAAATTCACCTGCAATATATACACCTTTTGAGGTGTCAAAACCAGACATATGGACTTTGAAAGTCACAGGAACCTTTCCACTGAATGCCATCATCCAGTTTACACCATCATGGAGATTGTATTCAAAATCCCAGAAGGCTTTATTTTCCCAGGATGAGCCCTTTCCCCATTGATCTGCATAGATATAACAATCACTTGCAACCCATTCTCCGCCCCAGACAATAACGCCCGATCCGCCATGATCCAGAACCTCCTGTGTAATATCAATCAGGTATTGTTTCTGTGTTTCAGTGGTGGGAGGGTTTGGATATCCTGCAGGAATGTTATCCGTTCCAAGTATATCCACGTGTGTGTCATTCCCGCCATCTGTGAAAAGTTGGGCGGTTTCCATGACCAGGAATTCAATTCCATAGGTATCAATGATGGCAGCTACATAATCACCCAGGGTAGGATATCCACCATAATCATCATCGTTCCAGCCGTGGTAGAGAGAGATACTCATCATATCGAGATCTGGACCGTATGGCCAGTGTGTTGCCAGCCACCATTTTGTTGCTGCGGGCCCCAGCATGTGATAACATACCTTGATCAAGGTGTCATATTTGACAGCAATATCCCTGACAGCCTTTGATCCTGCATTGTGAATGGCCACACTTCTGGCCGGATCATAGGTGGGCAGCTCATCCTCCGGCACATTGGGCATCAGACGGTGCCATGAGCTCTCATTACCAATGGAAACGATTGCTGGAAAGAGTCCTTCGCTGCAATATTCATCCAGTACAGTGAAAGTGTGGTTATACACCGAATCGGTGATTTTATCCAGATCAAGTGCAATTTCCTGCCATGCTTTTGGAGCCACATAGATATTCTGGTGATCTTCATCTTCCAGCGCATAGGACCGGTAAGAAAAGGTCAATAGTGTTTTCAGACCGGCATCCACGGCCCTTTGCAAACCGATCCTCACATTTTCAGCTGAGTGATGGTCCACCTGCTGGCCTTCAGAATAGCTGCTCGAGAAGGGAGGCAATGCTACGGTCAACCTGACAATATTTGCCCCATGATTTGCCATGCTCTGAAAGGGATCTGTGGGTATTCCCTCCTCTTTGAATACAATCCCGCACCTCTTCTCCAGGTAATCAGTGAAATTCATGGTTGTTCCCACATAGCGGTCCTGGGAGAACACCAGTGAAGTAGTAGCCAAAATGTATATGAGGAAAACACTGATTTTCATAGTTTTGTCCGGTTTCATTCTTTGTGCCCTCCTACCTGATCAGGATTATCTTATGTGTAAGATCAGCATTATTTGAAGCTATATTTATATAATAGACCCCATCCTGAAGATCTGAAAGATCGATCTTCTTATTAATCCTGCCTGCTTCATTGTGATAACTGTATATTTTGACAACCTGTCCGTAAGCATTGATCACTGCTAAATTCACTTCACCATTGGCACCATGAGGGATTTCAATGTGGATCAATCCATTCGTTGGATTGGGATAGATATTGAAAGCCTGGGTTTGATCCTCGGGGACTGTAAGTGAGGGAGTAAAAACTGGAGTCAGGGTGGTGTTTATGATTCCTGTATAGGTTATATCTGGATTGGGATCATCAATTTCTACCCATCTATTGAAAGAATAGCCTTCGTCCGGAACAGCCGAAAGCTTTATGGGAATGTTCTTAAAATAGACATTGCTGAATTGGAAAGGAAGCTGCATTTGATTGCTGTGTATTAATACAGTTCCATGGCTGTTCCGGTGAAAATCCAGGTTCAATTCGTATGTTCCTTCCAGTCCGCAGTAACTGTTGATATGCTGAACCATGTATGAGGGGCGTTCAACAAAGAAGGATTTGTAATTCTGCTTGTTCTCCTCCCATTTTTCCCTTGAACCACCCATGCTTCTTCCCCAACCCAGTTCTGGAATGTTTTCTCCCCATAACTCAAGGTGCGGGTCCACATAGGGATCGAGTAGTTCCGCAATACTATCAGTGAACAGTGCCACTCGACCGGGATCAAAAATTAACTCCATGAAAGTACATATACGCTGCACAAATTCGCTTCTGAAATCCTCATTTTTAAGCAGTTTTCGCAGAAACAGTGTGCTGGCTTCAGAATTTGGCCAGGCATCGAACATGGGAATCGTGGCATGTTCCATGGAGTTGTATGATGGTTCAGTTTCAAAGTATGTTTCAAAATTAGCAGTCCCATCCGTATCAAATAACATCCATCGCCATTTACCTCCGTCGCGCGGTCTCCATATGGCATTATTGATGGCGGGCCAGTCATAGTTCGCCAGGTAGATCTCAGCAATGTGATAATTGATGTACTCATTCATATCAATTTGCCCCTCAACAAACTGGTAATTCTCAGGGAGTGACAGGTCATGGGTTTCAATGAAGGTATACAGCTCCTGAAATGCAGAGTCGCTCCCCACTTTGATCTCACTCCAGTTGGAGAATGGATTCTTGATCATATCGATCTCCTCCTCCTTGAATCCATGATGGGAAAAGATGTAGTCTTCATTGAAATGCTCCCTTAATTCATAGATTCCCCAGAACATTCCGTTTAAGTAAAGTGCGGCCGGTCTGTAATCCATCAGGTCAAGATCTACCATATCCCGTAATAACATTTGATTCAGGCCATCCCGGAACATCATGGATTGAAAATCATCACCGGCATTCCGGATTTTGATCCGGTAGTACCTGTTGATTTCATTTCCGGGAAATACCGGGAAATCAATAGTTGGATCCCCGTACCTTTCCCTGAAAAAAAGGTTGAATCCCTTCATATTTAATCCGCGTGAACATCCTCCCCCGATCTTTATCCCTGTATTGGCTCGAAAGGCAAGAGTGCCATTGGGTTCAAACATGCTGATACGCCCCCTTTTCTCCCAATCCCGGTTCCAGTTTGCCTCGTAGTTTACACAGTACCCGGTGATGCCATTGCTCCCTTTCACATAGATCCCGTATTGATCATCAAACAGATCTTTTCCGGCCAGTTCCAGTGATAGGATGGGTAATTCCCCTTTTGGCCTGGCAATGAATGATTCTCTGGAGGCAGCTCCTGAAAATCCTGGCAGGAATGCCTTTGCTGTAATCTGTAAGGTTGTGTCAGTGCTGAAACTACCGGTATAGAGGATGGATGACTCTGTGGGATCTGACCCATCGTTGGTATAAAAAACCTGAGACATTGGGTCAGGCGCTGATATGGAAATGACCTGGGATATTTCAAAAACTCCCCCGGGCGGTTCAATCACAGGTGCGGATAGATACAATCCGGCATTATCATTGGAAGATCGCGGTGTCGCTTCACCCAGCAAGACAAGATCGCCCTGACCGTCATGCCTCCTGCCAAATGTGGCACCAGCGGGAACAGCACCAAATGATATTGAATCCAGCCATAGCACTTCATTGTTGATAAGTTGAACCATGCCAATCTGCTCCCCGCCTGATTTTAGTTTAAAAGAGGCATGCAATACACCCTGTTCCTCATCTCCATCCATCCAGATGGTGAAATATCCACCAGCTGGCAGGAGAAACGGACCGATCAATTGCCATTTAAGCGGATTAAGGAAGTCATCTGTAAAGTAAATATCATCAAGATAGAGAGAGAGGCTGTCACCATTATACAATTCGATCCAGTCATCAGTCTCTTCAAACTCATCTTCGAAAGTATCGTTAATCGGGGCAATTTCATTGATACAGAGGTTGGAATAGTCCGATTCCAGGGCTGTAGAATTAGAGATTATGTGCTGTGCATCTAAACAGTGGAATATCATGGTAAATATAAACAGCAGAACATATCTCATGTTATGAGAATTAATCAATGTATGAAGTGAAAAGAATAGCCCATACACTCTTTTCAGGGAGGGTGTATCATGGGCTATTCTTTAATTCAATCAGATCTTATTTGATCTGTACTTTATGATTGACTACACCCTGGTCGGTGGTCAGTGATATGATATATAGTCCAGGTGTCAGTTCTTCCAC
Organism: Bacteroidia bacterium; assembly: GCA_030596245.1. GTDB lineage: Bacteria > Bacteroidota > Bacteroidia > Bacteroidales. The sequence goes on from JAUVKN010000009.1 coordinate 18,303, forward strand.
GTTTACCCGGGTAATATCATTACCTGCCACTGACTTCTTAAGTGAACCTAAGATTGAATAGATGTTCACACGGGAAACAGCTCTATCACTATTCAAGTGCAGAACAGTGCTGGCAGGATTCGGGTAGATGGTCAGGCCATTCAATCTGTCGGAAGATACACCAGAAGTAACCTCCTTGACAAGCGATACGAACTCTATCTCACACCATCCGTCGTCGTTGCCATCATCGTATGCAACATTATCAAATTCAATAATCAGCTTTTTACCGGCAAGCCCTGCCAGTGCCGGAATAGCCGTGGTCTGCTTAAAAACGGCATAAGCTGAAGTATTGATTCCGCCGGGAGGATCGATGCCCATTAAATTTTCTGCACTGGCAATCTCTGTTCTTAAAGAAGAGTCTGCCTCTGATACGCTGACAATAGTATTCACTGAATGAGAATTCCATGAACTCCGGGCAGAGAATGTCAACGAATAGGTGACATCTACATTTTCGAGCACATCTACAACCTGGTACAGGGTGGGATCGAAGGAAGCCAGTGTGACCATGGGTCCCCAGATACCTCCGCTAAGAGAATCTCTGAGCTCATCAATATTCCAGTGCATCACATCTTTAAGGCTGGTGGAAGCGGGATCAGATCCAGGCACCCGCTCTGAGAAATCACCATTCCTGATCAGTTCACCAGCAGGAGTTACTGTTACATTTGTAAGCACTGTATCAGAATTGACTTCCCCGTCATTGACGTATAACGCAAAGGAGTAAAATGATAATTCAGTTACATCAGGAGCAGTAAAGGTAGGATCCACGGCATTGACATCCGAGAGTACAATGCCCGGGAAAGTACTGATCCAGTTATAGGTCAGTGGGTCATCATCCGGATCTGAACTTCCGGAGCCGTCAAGTGTCACCAGGTCTCCTCCCTCCACTGTCTGATCAGGCCCGGCATTGGCTGATGGGGGATTGTTGACACCAGGGAGCCTTTTTATCATCGCTATATCGTCAAAATTGGTCCAGGCCCCACCATCTACGACATTAAGCACTGTACAAGTGAATTCAACAATGAGATTTTTACCCACATAAGCAGAATTTTCCGAGAAGCCAAAAGAGAGTGCCATGTCGTCAACTCCTATCTCAAGGGTATCGGTCACCAGAGTGGTGCGTATGGAGGTGTCGGCATCAGAGGTGCTTGCAACAACCACAACCTTACCTGTGTTCCAGCTATCCCCTGCCCAGAAGGTAAGATCATAGAGCACTGAATCGATTGAAATGACATCTACAACCTGGTACATGGTAGTAGAATCGTCTGAAGTAAGGGTGACGTGCCTGTCAAGTGCATCTCCCCACCAGCCGGATCCCGGAGCATCCTTGTCCATATGCCAATCAGCAAGACCAGCGATGGTTTCCACACCATCCTCTCCCAGTTCGAAACCGCCATTTTTGATAACGTCCTCCTGTCCATATATCATAAGAACGGAAAACAAAACGATGAATGAAGTAAATACTTTTTTCATAATACAAGTTTTTGGTTAATAATAGATTTTCTTAGTTATACTATTTCATTGAATTTTACGGTTATAATTTTCTGTAGAGTCTGATGTTGTCGATAGCAACAAAACTCTCCGCCCATATGGGTTCCTCTGCATTCCATGTATGCCGTTGCTCAAAATCTATGGCCACTTTCTTACCAATGGCAGTTGAAACAGCATCAATGGTAATGGATTGACTCAATTGCAAAAATCCTCCCGGTTCAATGCCCAGTGTGTCATATGATTCACTGAGAATAGAAGCGAAATTATAATCTCCCTCCTCTTCTTCGAAGACGATAATCCTGGCCAGAATGATTGTGGGATATTTCTTACCCTGCCAGTCAGGGTTATTGGATAACAGGGATACTTCGAACTCCAGGGTGTAGTCTGCATTGGGATGGATCATCTCGTTCACAGGTTGATATATTCTCTGGGTATAGGATCCGATCTTTGCCACATACGCTCCTTCCGGGGCAGTCTCCATTTTGGTAATGGAGGCCAGTGGGGCCCACTCTTCAGGAGTACCGTAGACACTCCATCCATCAACATTTCCAAAATCTTCTGTTTCATATCCTGGAATTTCAAAACCGGGATTGATTAATGCAGTGGTTGCACGTCCAATGATCTCACCATTGAAAAAGTAAATGGCATTATTCAGATCCAATGTTCCCTGGTCAAGCTTGCGCTGGGTCAGATCGCCCAAAGCCACCAGCCCCCTTGCATCATCAATGGCATCCTGAAGCAAGGATTTGTTTCCGGGTTTTACATCACCTTCCGCATCCCCCTCTTCTGTGTTTGAGTAAACAATTTCTGCATAATCAATCAGCTCCTGGAAGGAGGAGCGAAAGGGGACCATCTGATCAAAGAAATCTTCACTGGCTTCCAGCAATAATGTATAAGCGTTGTCTACTTCCTCTTGAACAGGGGCATCATTTTCATCTACCAACCGGGCATTGTCAATGATACCCTGGTAGGTTTGTTTGGATCCTGGATTGTATTCTCCCTCTGCAGTTCCTTCAAGTGTTGAATTGAGGAAATTTGTGGCCCTGTTAATCTCATAGGTGAGGTAATTCTTGAAAACAATATGTGAATAATCCTCTTTTTCTTCACATGCGCAAAGCATGGACATTACCATCAAAGCAATGAGTGGCAGGGTAGTATTTATTTTTGTTTTCATTTTCCGAACATATTTTTTCAGATTAGAAACCTGGATTCTGTGTGAGTCCGGGATTTGATGCAATTGCACTTGAAGGCAATGGCAGCAACAGGTATCGTTCCGCTGTGACTGCTTCCCAATCGGCCGACTGGGATTTGATATACGCGATCAGGTTGTCATAATCCATCCTGATCATGTCCCGTTTGGCATGTCCCTCAAAATATAGTTCCCACCTTCGTTCATTGTGAATATGGTTTAGCAATGAAACAGAAGTGTAACCGGCCGGATCAAGATTTTGTAATCCTGCACGTGATCTCACTTTGTTGACTTCATTTACAGAGCCAGTCAGATCATCCATTTCAGCAAGAGCTTCTGCGCGCATGAGGATCACATCCGCATACCTCAGCAAAGGATAGTCGGTTCCCGAATTGAAACCTTCTGTGGAAGGATCTGGTGGATATTTCAAAAGCATGATGGGATCAGCTGTCCCATCGGTGGAACTGAACAGTCCCTCTTTTCTTTTGTCCCCGTTTTCAAATGAGTTAAAGAAATTTGTAGTGACCCTGATATCACCGTTCCAGTCATAATAGATATCGTAATCTGTGATCTCAGGAGCTCTCCACAGATATACCTGCAACACATTGGCATCTACTACCGGACTTGTACCGGCAATAAACGGCAGAACCCATATCACCTCTTTATTATTGAACCCTTCATGTCCAAGGGCGAATATATCCATGTAGTCTGGCTCTAAAGAATACTCCCCGGAACTGATCACCTCCTGGGCCATAGCTGCACAACCGGCCCATTTTCCCTGCTGCAGGTAACTTCTGGCCAGCAATGAACGCGCTGCCCCTTTCGTGAGTCTTCCATAATCCGTTTCGCCCATGGAAATCAGAGTCGATTTTTCAGGCAACATTTCAATTGCCTTAGTCAGATCAGCCTCGATTAAAAGATAATTACTCTCCACACTCTGACGGGGTATTTCCATTGGAGTTTCTGTGGAAGTAGTTATCTCCGGCATGCCACCGAACCAATTGACCAGGTAGAAATATACCATGGCCCTGATTGCATATGCTTCACCGGTTATCCTGGTTTTGACGGTTTCATCAATGTCCATTTCAGGCACCCTGTCCAGTACTGTATTGGCATAATTGATGCTCCGCCAGAAACTGGGCCAGAGACCCCAGTCCACAAAATCGGGAGTTGTACCAGACCAACCGGTGTAGGACTGGTAATCGAGTGTGGCAAAATATCCTCCCGTGGCGATGTTTGTGCCCATATCTTCTACACAAAACTGCCAGAAGGATAATCCTTCCCAACCTCCACGTGTGGAGGCGTAGGCTGCTTTTATAGCAGTTACTGCATCCTCTTCTGTGTTCCAGTAGTCTCCATCTGCTATCTGCCCGTAAATTTTCTCTTCAAGGACGGATTCACAACTCATGGCTATTGAAAGCAACAGAATCGAAATAAATAGTGTCAGGTATTTCATTTTAATCTTATTTGCGATTAGAAAGAAGCATTCAATCCAATGGTGAATACCCGTGAAAAGGGCATTAAATTATAGTCTGCATCTGTGGCCCATACATCAGGATTGATACCTGAATACTTTGTCAGGGTAAACAGATTTGATGCACTGGTATATATCCTCAGGTTTTTAATTGCTTTGTCATTATCGAAATATAATTTATATGTCAGGGTTATATCGCGAAGTCTCAGAAATGAACCATCTTCAATGCTCCAGTCACTTCTCACAAGTTTCTCGTCCAGGTTTTTAGTAAGAGAAGGTACTTCATTTGTAGGATTAGATGAGGTCCACCTGTTAAGTGCCATAGGTTTTTTGTTATTTCCGTAATGGTGACTGGGGAAGGTAAAGGTGGCCTTATTAATATTTACAATGGTCTTATCAATGACACCGTCGATGAAAAACGAAAGTTCAAAATTCTTATAATTCAACTGACTGCTAAATCCTCCTGTGATTCTTGGATTGGCATCACCCAGGAATACCCTGTCGTGTTCTGTGATCTTCCCGTCTGGTCCGGGAATAGCCTCACCATCCTCTCCGATCCCATTGTTATCGGCAAATTTCGGATCACCCGGAGCAGCGTTGTATGAGGCCGCTTCGTCGGCTTCATCCTTCTGCCAGATCCCAATGAAATCGTATCCCCAGATGGCATTTAAAGGATAACCCTTCTGTTTGATCCCGGCATAACCATAATTGGTTCTTTCTATCCATATATCCTTATCAAGGATTACATCCCCATCGAGATCAGTGATCTCATTTTTGTTATATGAGAACAGGAAGCCGGGCTTCCACTTCAATTCGTTGTTAAAAAAACTCAGAAACAGATCCAGTTTGGCTTCGATCCCACTGTTGAGCATAGCGCCTTTGTTTACAGTGATATTTGTGTATCCCAGCTCTTTAGGAACCTGCCTGTCAAGAATCAGGTCCTCATGATTGGTGGAATAGTAGTTAAGCTCCACATAGAATTTTGGACTCCCCGCTTCCAGTCCCAGATTGAGGGTATAGGTATTCTCCCAGCGAAGATCCGGGTTGGGAATATAGGTGCTGCCCCAAACAATGGCATTGGAAATACCACTCCCTTCATATACTGGTCTGAAATCAAGCAGGTTTTGTGTTCTGAATCCTGGGATATTTGAATTCCCGGCAATTCCGTATCCTGCCCTGAGCTTCATGATGGAAAGGATTTGAACGTTGTCGGTAAAGTACTCCTCCTGGTCGATCCGGTAGGCAAGGCCGAAGGAGGGAAAATGCCCCCATTTGTTTTCCGCACCAAAGACTGTGGCACCGTCGAGCCGGTAATTGATGGTGACAAGGTATTTGCTCTTATAGTCATAGTTTATTCTTCCCAGTCCTGACATCACACGCTTCTCATACCAGTTGCTTCCCATTTGCCTTTCCAGAAGCCCGGCATCAATATTATAGTATCCGATATTGAGATATGGAAAATCAAGTGCAGAGGCCCAGTGTCCCCTGTTGCGAAAGTTCTGATAAGACCCACCTGCCATGATGGAGAATTTATGGTGGTTGATCTGTTTAGTATAATGTAAGAAGTAGTCGGCAAAGATCTGCCTGCTTCCTGTAGAGGAGATGCTTGCCTCTGTCTCTTTTTGTGATTCCCAGAGTGGCTTAAATCTCTGGTAGAAGCTCTCATATTGATTTTGTGTGATACCCCCTTTTACGGAGGCCCTAAATCCATTAAAAAACTCATATTCTATTCCCCCGGAAATTCTGGTAGTGTTAGATTCAGAAAAATTTTCGATCGCTTCAGAAGGGAAGAGGGGATTATAATACCAGGAGGCATTGGATTCAAAAGCATGTGTGGACAGATTACCTTCCATATCATATATTGGGGAAGATGGAGAAAATCCCAGTGACCGCTCAAAGGAATTCTCAACCAGGTTCCGATTTTCATTGGTATAATTCATATCCAGGTTAAAAGAGAATTTTTTGTAGTCATAAGCCAGTTTGGCCAGGGCATTGATCCGCTCATAATCTGATGGACCAATGATTCCCTCTCCTCCATAATAGTTTACGGCTGCCCTGTATTTTACACCCTCTTTCACTCCCGAAAGGGCCAGGTTATGTTCCTGTGTTAAGTTTCCACTGTTAATGACCTCTTTCTGCCAGTTTGTGTTGGGAAGTGTATCCCAGGTCCCAAACGGATGTGGATATCCATCATCCGGCCCCCAGCTTCCCAGCTGCAAATCTGGATCGTGGGCCAGATCATAATAAAAACGTGCATATTGCTCCGCATTCATCATTTCAATAGTCCTGGCCACTGCCTGGCTGTAGAACTTGGCGCCATAGTCGACCTGAATCCCTTGTTTATTTCCTTGTTTCGTTGTAATAATAATCACTCCATTAGCACCCCTGGATCCATAGATGGCTGTGGCAGAAGCATCCTTTAACACATCGATCTGCTCGATGTCGCTGGGATTGATGGTGTTGATATAGGAGGTATTGTCCATGGGGAACCCATCAATAACAATCAGCGGCTGACCAGCTTCACCTTCCTGGAATGAACTTGCACCCCTCAGGATAAACTCTGGAGTGGCCCCCGGATTCTGATTATGACTGCTGATGTACAATCCGGTTACCCGTCCCTGGAGCATCTGGGCTGCATTGGAGATACCAGATACATTAAGGTCTTTTGGTTTTACGGATGTTACTGATCCTGTCAGGTCACTCTTTTTTGCAGTCCCGTAACCAACCACTACCACCTCGTCCAGGTTTACCAGATCCTCATCCAAAATAATGGTCCGTTCGATGGTTCCGGAAACTCTAATCTCCTGTTTCATATATCCCACATATGAAACAACCAGCACAGGATCCCGGGTAGTCAGTTTGAGTGAGAACCTGCCATCCTGATCAGTGATTGTGCCATTTTGTGTATCCTTTTCAACAATGTTCACTCCGGGTAGGGTTTCACCATCGGATCCTTTCACTATACCAGTTATGCCGGCCTGCTGGGAAAACAGGTTTGCAGTGGTTAGAATCAGGAATAATGCGAATACAAGATGTTTCATAAACCTAAACTTTAATGAGGTACCAGGTAGAATTTAAAGAGAATTACTGAAATCAAAATGAGTAGCATTAGTGCAAATGCGAAAAGAGTGATCAGCCATCGGCGCGTTTTCATACGTACAAGTTCTGTTTTCCCTGTGTGAATGAGTGGTCAGCAGTTCAATTTCTTTGATTCATATTTCAGAAAAAAGAAAACAAATCGGGCAAAAATGAAAATGAATTCGACATGATTTCTTTGTTTAAAGGATAATATCTAATAAATTACTGGAAATTTTCATATGAAGCGGATCTTCATACCGGTCCTACTATTAATCTTGCTGTGCAGCGCAAAGTATGCACATCCATCCCAATCCGGTCCACTACTCTTTGAAACTGTTTCAGGCGTGGGGACCAACCTGAATGCAAGGGTTTATGCTTTTGTCCAGGATAGATATGGCTACATGTGGTTTGGGACAGACTACGGATTGTTGCGCTATGACGGATACAGGACGATTCGGGTAAGTGTTCCGGAGATTGAATATTCCACACTTCTAGGCTCTGTTGGGGTTCAGTCCCTTGCCCTGGCTGATGATAATACACTTTGGGTAGGTACCAGGCAGGGTGCCCTCAATCTCTCTTTGAACACCTGGCAGATCAAAAGGCCATCACAATTTCGTGATCTGATTATACGAAAATTGCTTTACGTGACTGATTCCATTGTCTGGGTCGGAACAGAGCAGGGGCTTTATAAATACAATCCGTTGACCGATCAGGCGGTTTACTACAACCATTTGAATTCAAACCTTAGTCAGAATTTCATAGAATCATTGTATCTCGACAAATCGGGCAATTTGTGGGTCGGCACCGCAGATCACCTGAATGTGATGTATGCGGGGGAGAAGGTTTTCGAAACAATTGATCTGAAGGGAGATTACAAGCCAGATATCTCACATAACCTGATTCTTGATATACAACCTTGCTCGGGTGGGAATGACTCTGTTTTAATTATCGGAACGGAGACCGGTCTCTGCCTGTTCGATCGATATACAAAAGAGTATGAGAAATTTAATGAACAGAACTGTGACCTCACCAATGAGGTTGTAAAGACCATCTACGCAAGGGATAGTGCAGAGATCTATTTCGGGACTGATCTCGGATTTAACAGGTTGAATCTTCGAACCAAACGGGTGGAAAAATTTTATCATAATCCATTTAACCAGTACTCTATTGTCAATAATGAAGTATGGAAAGTCGGACCTGATAAGAAAGGGAACCTCTGGCTGGCCACTTCCAACGGCGTGAGCAGGCTCAATCTTTCATCAGAACTATTTGAATACTTTCCTGTGTATTTTAAGGATCAGGAGAATCCGGTAGGTACCAGGGTTGCAGATGTGCTCAGGGATCGAAACGGCATATATTGGATTGCCACCACCAGTGGTATCCTCTCCTCGTCTGGTGAATTGGGAAGCGGAATGAAATTTTCAAGGGCTTCTGACATCTCTTCACTATCCATCGATAATATCAACACAATATCTATGGACCATCATCAGAGAATCTGGATTGGCAGTGTTGCAGGGATCAATATATGGGATGCGGCCGAAAACAGGATTCATATCCCTCCTATGGACGACGGCTCATCTTCCAGGGTTGCCTCCAACTACATCAGTGCACTTTTCCAGGGATATGACGACCACATGTGGATTGGGACCTGGGGTGGGGGCCTGTATAAGGCTGCGATGGATGTGGATGAGGTTGAAGATATTAACATTCAGTACGTTGCTGACTTTAACGGTCAGATGGTCATGGGAAAGGATCACCTCTGGTCT
>JAUVKN010000041.1 GCA_030596245.1 Bacteroidia bacterium
CCGCTATTGAGAATCAACCTATCCGTTGAGGGCAATACAGGAACGATTTCTCTGAATTCACTGGATCTAAGCTCCCTGAATACATCCGATGCCGATATCGAAACTGACGGGGTAAAATTATTTTATAACTACAGCAACAGGAATTTCTTTGCGGCCACACTTCTCGAATCGGCCACCTTTGTTTCGGGAGAAGCTTTATTCACCTCCCTTGATCTCGATCTGCCGAGCGGTCATACTTCCCTGTGGATCTCCTATGACATAAAAACGGATGCTGTCCACAACAACCAGGCAGATGCCATGTTGCAGGCCGGCAGCATTAACATTGGCGGTAGCACCTATCCCGCAAGCGATGCTTCACCTGTGGGTAGCAGAATGATACAGGAAGCCGTTTTTTATGATGATTTTTATACGGACAAGAGCTGGATCCTGACAGGTGATTTTGAGCGAAACCGGCCCCGGGGACTGGGAGGTTTATCCCTGGGTAAACCCGATCCCTTATATGCTTCTGGCGATACTATGGTACTTGGGAATGACCTGACCGGGTTGGGAGCCATCCCTGGCGATTATGAACCCAATGTCAGCAAATATGATAACCTGGCTACCTCCCCGGCATTCAACCTGTTATATTACAACGATGTCAGGTTGAAATTCCTGAGATGGCTTAATGTGGCCAATAACGATACCGCTTCCATTGAAATGAGCCATGATGGCGGAAGTTCCTGGAACGAGATATGGTCGAATAACAACAATGTATACGCCGACGGAGAATGGAAATTTGCTACCCTGGATTTGCCCGGTGCACACAGGCAGTCCCAGGTACAAATCCGGTTTAACCTGGGTCCCACAACACTTACGGACCACCTCTCCGGATGGAACATTGAAAATCTGGCCATTACAGGGAATTATGTGGAATATGATGTGGGTCCGGTTGCTTTGCTATCACCGGTGGAGGGGTGTGGACATTCCTCTGCGGAAACGGTCAGCATCAGGGTTGAGAATTTTGGTCCGGGTGCCACACCGGACAATATTCCGGTCAGGTATTCCTTTGACGGGGGATCCACTTTTACAGACGATATATTAAGCGGAAGTTTAGCTTTTGAAGGCTACCGGGATTTTAATTTTACCGATATGATTGACCTCAGCACTCCTGGTGTTTACAATGTGATCATTGAAACCGTCCTGGATGTGGACGAGGAACCCACAAACAACCAGTGGGACACTGTCCTGTATGTCGATCCCTCTTACACCCTGCCTTATGAGCAGGACTTTGAAGAGGGCAATGATTTTTGGCGGGCCGAAGGCATCAATCCTTCCTTTGAATATGGTGCACCCATGGGATCCGTCATCCACACTACTGCCTCAGGGGTGAATGCATGGGTGACCAACCTGGATGGAGTTTATTTCAACGATGAGGATAGTTACCTGGTAGGACCCTGTTTCGACTTCACAGGGATTGATTACCCGGTCTTTGAATGCCAGTTATACCTCAACACCGAAAGCGGTAATGATGGAGCCAACCTTGAATATTCCCTGGACAACGGGCAGACCTGGTCACGTGTGGGCGACCTTGGAGATGGAGATGCGTATGACTGGAACTGGTATAATTCGGATGCCATAAGCGCTCTGGCCGGGGGACACGGATGGACGAGCTTATTGGATCCCTGGTATACTGCAAGGATATTGCTGGATGAGACTGTTTTCGGCAACGCGCCAAGTGTGAAATTCCGCTTCCATTTCTCCAGCGATGTATCCGGAATGGCAGAGGGCATCGGAATTGATGATATACGCATATATGAGGCCCCCAGGGATGTGGGAGTTGTGTCCATTGAGTCACCCTTAGATGGTTGTGCACAGGAGATTGGTGACAATGTGGCCGTGACCATCATGAATTTCGGGCTGGATACCCTGATGGCGGGCGACATCCTCATTGTCGGTTATGATCTCGAGTCCGAACCGACTGTAAGAGATACATTTATACTGGAAAGCAACCTCTTGAGCGGTAGTTCGATGCCCTATGTATTCATGAAACCGCTGGAGATCTTATCAGCAGGAATGAAGAACATCGAAGCCTTTACTTTGCTGCCCGATGACATCGACTTCTACAATGAAACAGTGACCAACGATACAACGGTGAAATCCTTTGAGGTGGCCGAGACTCCCTATGTGTACCTGCCGTCGGAGATCTATACCGTAAGGCCGGATACCATTGTACTGGACGCCTATACCGGCAATCCTGCCAATACATATCTCTGGCAGGATGCTTCTACAGATTCTGAATTTCATGTAAGTGCCATGGCGGATGGGGTGTACTATGTTACTGCCAGTAATTCTTACTGTGACTATAGCGATACTACCTATGTCTATCGCCTGATCGCAGATGTGGGAGTGACGGGCATTATGGAACCTGTTTCAAGCTGTGAACTGGGTGCCTCAGTCAGGCCAGGGATTGAGATCATGAATTATGGTACCGACACCCTGCATGTGGGAGATGAAGTACCGGTACGATACCAGATTGATGCGGAAGCAGTCGTTGAGGAAACTGCTGTAATTGCTGCTGAGATTCTTCCGGACTCTCTCTTCGAATACACTTTTGCAACCGCTTCGGACATGAGCGCGATAAAGGTTTATACCTTAACAGCCTTTACTGAACTGGACTATGATGATGATCTGACAAACGATGCAACGCCAGTGATCATCGAGGTTTATGGTTATACCCCCATTGACCTGGGCCCGGATACAGTGGTCAGGGCATTTGAGTATACCCTGGATGCAGGAGCAGGCTATGACAGCTATCTGTGGCAGGATGGTTCGACCAACCAGACTCTGCTGATCAATACCACCGGGCAGTACAAGATTATGGTGACGAAAGGAAGCATGTGCGAGAACTCGGATTCATTGCTTGTGACCATTGTGATACCGGACATTGGCATAGAAAGGCTCTTTAATCCCACGGATGGATGTGGGTATTCAGCAACGGAACACGTGGAATTTTATGTTCTGAATCTGGGTACCGATACCCTGTATACCAATGATTCGATCTTTATTAGCTACCAACTTGACGGAGGATCCCTGGTATACGATACCCTCAGTATTGACCAGGTGGTGCTGCCCGAAGATTCAATCCTATTCTCCTCGACCGGAACGGTGGATGTGAGCAGCATTGGTACCTACCAGTTTTCTGTGGATGTTTCCTATGCGAAGGACATAGTTTTGGGAAACAATCACCTGGACCAGTCCATGGAAGTTTTCGGCGCTCCTACTGTATCACTGGGACCGGACCAGGTGGTGAATTCAACAACACACACCCTGGATGCCGGTGGTGGATTTGTTTCCTATTTGTGGCAGGATGGATCATTCGATCAGCTCTTTGTGGTTGAATATGATAATCAAACCGTGGATTCCACTTACAGTGTCACGATAACAGATATCCATGGCTGCGATGCCTCAGATGACGTAAAGATCAGCTTTGATCTGTGGGATGTGGGTGTATCTTCCATCGCGAGCCCAAACTCCGCCTGCGTCCTTACGATCGGGGAGGAACTCAGGCTCTATGTTACAAACTTTGGAACGCATCCCATTGTGGATGAGATGATCAGTATTGTGTTTTCGGTGGATGGAAGTTCTCCTGTAACGGGAATGTATACCTTAACCCAGGTTCTGAATCCGGGGGATTCGCTTGAACTTCTTCTCGGATCTGCATTTGACTTTTCCAGGGTAGGGGATCATACGGTTTCAGCTTATTCCGTGTACGCAAAGGATGATGATCCGCTTAATGATTCGATGGATGTGGTCATTACACACTTTGGCTCTCCTGAACCCGAACTGGGTGGAGTAAACGACACCCTGGGTACTGCCCTGCCTCATATCCTTGACGCAGGGGCAGGTTATGTATCCTACCTGTGGAACGGAGTTGCCGGCAACCAGACCTACGAAGCCACCGGGTATGGATGGTACCACGTTGAAGTCATGACTCCCGAGGGTTGTACCGGAAAAGACTCTATTTACCTTACGCCATCAACGGGTATAGTGAATCGGTTCCTGCCGGGCGAACTAAAGGTTTATCCCGTACCTTCAAACCTGTTTTTGAATATTGAATACAGGAATTCTGAAGCTGAAACCCTTGTTATTGATATCTTTGATTCAGTGGGACGGAAAATCCTTATCAAACAATTCTCCAACGTGACGGAGATAACGGAGACCATTGATGTGACCGGAATGGCCCATGGTATTTATTACCTGAGGATCCGCTCAGATCAGCGTCAACTCCTCCGACAGATAGTTATACATTAGAACATATAGGATTCAAGATCGTGGAAAAGTAGGATTGTAATACAAAAATCCTGGGACCGGGCTTATTCGTTCCAAAGGTCAGAAATGACATGGTGTTCCCGTGCCCTTGTTGGGGCCCTGTCAACAGGGCGAACCTTGTAATGATTGATTAAGATAATAAATGCTCACATTTTGTGAACTGTTTCCTGATGAAATTTAACCCACAAGTTCCACCTGTGAATCTTGATCAAACTCAATACTCATCCTCACCTTTGTTTTCAGTGCATAAAAAACCCTCATGATGGTGGAAAGCCGGACATCCTTGGTATTGTTCTCAATCTTTGAGATCTGGGCCTTTTGAACTCCAATAAGTTTTCCAAGTTGCTCCTGTGTTAATTGTTTTTCCAAACGTATGCGTTTTATCATCTCTCCCAGGATATCAAGTTTAAGTTCAAAATCGAACTTATCCCTTTCAGAGGTTCCCCGCTTTCCGATATGCTTATCGGTAATTTCCTCAATGGTATATGTTTTCATCTTGCCCTTCATGTTTTCCGAAGAATTTCAAAGTATTTCTTTCTTAATACTTCAGCTTTAATTATCTCCTTCAGAGGTGTTTTCTGTGTTTTTTTAATGATACCATGTGTAGTTACTACGAGCAGGGTTTTATTATCCCTACTGTCCCAGAACGCGAAAAGACGAATCTGTTGGTTTTTATATCTGGTTCTGAATTCCCAGATGTTATTATCCAGCTTTTTAAACAGTTTTGGATCATTTATTTCCTTAGACTTCCAAATATTGAAAAGTATCTTCTCCCTTGTTTTTTCCTCCAGATTATCAATGAAATCCTTTGCAGGTTCAAGGAACCTGACATCAAAATTGCTCATTGATCCTTGTGTCAAAGTTAATAAATATTTCCTTATAGGGAAACTTTGTTCAAAGTATGCCCTCGTACTCTTAATGTGTTGAGCGGGAAATAATCGTCGATGGTTGGTCCCATAAATATTTGGTTAGACAAAGTAAAAACAGATCAGGTGTATTTTCTAACTGGAAAACCCACTATATTTATTGGAAGATTTCGTACACCGTAAAAAACCTGAAACCAACCACTTCCTGAAATGAAAAAAGTCATCCTTTTACTCCTCGCTGCTGCTGTACTCACAGGCTGCCAGGAGAGGAAAAGTGAGATTCCTGCCATCGATCCGGCATTTATCAATTACATCTCCGGATTTACCAGCGGGGTGATCTCTGCCAGTTCCAATGTGACCATCTCTATGGTTTCGGACATTCCGGAAGCTGTCAGGGAAGAGGCACTGGGTAAGGAGCTGCTTGAATGCAAGCCATCGGTCAGGGGAAGTTATACCTGGGTGAACAGCCGGACGCTGGAATTCAGGCCCGAAGGAATGCTCGATCCGGGCACAATTTATCAATGCAAGTTTCACCTGCATAAGCTGATGGAGGTTCCCGATGGGTTGAAAATCCTGGAATTTCAGTTTCAAACCATCCGGCAGTCATTGTTTGTGGAACTGGAAGGTCTGAACAGCCTGGACGATGAGGAGCTGCAATGGCAACAGTTGAAAGGCATCTTAAAGACGGCCGATTATGCCGATGCAGAAGAGGTGGAGCAGGTCCTGAAAGGATCCCAGGACGGGAAAGCGCTCCAGGTAATATGGGCCCACAACAGCGACGGAACGCGGCACGATTTTACGGTGGACAGCATCTTCCGTACCAGGGAAAAGGAGCAGGTACGTTTGAGATGGAATGGCAAAGGGATTCATAGTGAGGATAAGGGGGAAGAGGTGGTAACCATTCCTCCCCTGGGTGATTTCAAGCTGATGAATATACACGTAAGGCAGCAGCCCGATCAGTATGTCAGCCTCTTCTTTTCCGATCCCATCAGTAAATCGCAGGATTTACGCGGACTGATCTACCTGGAGTCGGGAGAGGATGTTAAACTTGAGAGGGATGGAAGCCAGGTGAGGGTGTATCCCGTCATCAGGCTTCAGGGCACCAAAAAGCTGATGGTCAACGATGCGGTCAGAAACAGCCTGGACTACAACCTGGTTGAATCGTACAGCCGGGAAATTGAATTCACCAGCATCAATCCCGATGTGGCCCTGATCGATGACGGAGTGATCCTGCCGGGGACAGATGGATTGATCTTTCCGTTCAAGGCGGTCAACCTGAAGGCGGTGAATGTGAGGATCATCAAGATCTTTGAGGACAACATCGGCCAGTTCTTCCAGGAAAACCAGTACAACGGCGACAGTGAAATGAAGCGGGTGGGACACATGGTCCTGAATAAGGAGATTACACTTACCTCTGACAAACCTGTTGATTTCGGGAACTGGAACATTTTCTCCCTGGACCTTGCCAAACTGATTCAAACCGAACCGGGGGCCATCTACAATGTGTCGATCACCTTTGACCGGTCCCACTCACTCCTTCCGTGTGCCTCAGGGAATAAAGAGGAAGGGCTAAAGCCTTTTAAGCAAAACAGGGAGATAGAGCGGTTCAACGATCCTCCCACTGGGAATTACTACTGGGACTACGGTTACTACGAGGAGTACAAATGGAGAGAGCGGGAAGATCCCTGTACCGACTCCTACTACATCTTTAAGAAGAGTAGAAACGATGCCTCCCGGAACGTGCTTGCTTCCGACCTGGGGATCATCGCCAAAGGGGGCAATGGCACCGATCTGTTTGTGGCGGTGACCAGCCTGGTGAGTACAGATCCAATATCGGGTGTAGAGGTGGAGATATACAACTACCAGAACCGGTTGATGGAGGTGAAGCTAACGGGTCAGAAGGGGATTGTGACCATTCCTCTGGAACAAAAACCCTACCTGCTGATCGCCAAACACGGGACCCAGCGGGGGTACCTGCGACTGGACGATGGATCTGCCCTTTCTACCAGCATGTTTGATGTGGCCGGCAATAAAACATCTAAAGGGATCAAAGGGTACCTGTACGGAGAACGTGGAGTGTGGAGACCGGGCGACTCAATTTATGTGACCTTTGTGCTGGAAGATAAAAATGAGATCCTTCCGGTTAACCACCCGGTGAGGTTTGAGTTGTACACCCCGGAGAGTCAGCTCTACCTGAACAGGACCCGGACTTCCGGATTAAACGGGGTGTATGATTTCCGGACTGCCACAGAGGCAGACGCACCCACTGGGAACTGGCTGGCCAAGGTCAGTGTGGGAGGTTCGAGCTTTACCAGGACCGTGAAAATTGAGACGGTGAAGCCGAACCGGCTCAAGATCAACATCGATTTCGGCACCGAAGTACTGAAAAGAGGTCCGGTTTCCGGAACCCTGAATGCCAAATGGCTTCACGGTGCCCTTGCCAGGAACCTGAGGGCCGACATCGAGATGGACCTGCGTTCTACGACCACCAGTTTTAAGGAGCATCACGGATTTGTGTTTGACGATCCGGTAAAGAGTTTCGAAGCCGAAGAAGAGATGATTTTTGAGGGAAAACTGGACAGCCTCGGGAATGCCGGATTTGCCCCAGGCATCCAGGTGGGTGATGAGGCCCCGGGCATGCTGCAGGCATTTTTCAAGACCCGGGTGTTTGAGAACTCGGGCGATTTCAGTGTGGATCGATTTCCCGTATTATACTCCCCCTTCAGCAACTACGTAGGGGTGAAAATACCTGAAGGACCTGGCTGGAACGGAGCCCTCTACTCCAATGAAACCAACCTGATTCCAATTGTCACGGTGGACGAATCGGGCAACACGGTGGATATCCGGAACCTTATCATTGAGATCTATGACGTCAACTGGAGATGGTGGTGGGACAGGGATGAGTATGACAACCTGGCCTCTTATGTGGGCAACAGAAGCCGGAACCTGATCAAGAGGGACAAAATCAGCACGGTGAATGGAAAGGCCATGTATGAGATGAACTTTGACGAAAATCTCTGGGGAAGGAAGCTGATCCGGATCACCGATCCGCGTGGGGGTCACAGTACCGGTCAGACCTTCTATCTCGATTACAGGGGTTACTGGGAAACCAATACCCAGGAGGGTCCCGGGGGAGCCGAGATGCTCACCTTCACCACAGACAAAAAAGAGTACGAGGTGGGTGAGGAGATTGTCCTGAACCTGCCCGAATTAGAGGAAGGGCGTGCCCTGGTAAGCATTGAGAACGGATCGAGGATTTTACAGACTTTCTGGGTGGAATCGCCATTGGAAGGTGCGGTGGCCATTGAAGCCACTCCCGAAATGGCACCCAATGCCTTTATCATGGTATCCCTTATCCAACCTCATAAAAACACCGCCAACGACCGGCCCATCCGGATGTACGGGATCCAGTCGGTTAATGTGGTGGATCGGCACACCATTCTGAACCCACTGCTTCAAATGCCCGATCTGCTTGAGCCCGAGCAGGAGGTGACACTGAGTGTGTCGGAGCAGGATGGCAGAGCGATGACCTATACGGTGGCTGTGGTGGATGAGGGGCTGCTCGATCTGACCCGGTTCAGAACGCCTGACCTTTGGAAGCAGTTCTACGCCAAAGAGGCGCTGGGCATTCGTACCTGGGACCTGTATAAATATGTGCTGGGAGCCCTGAAGGGGGAGATGAGTTTATCGGGCAGGACGGCAAGAAAAACGAGAACCGCTTTAAGCCGGTGGTCAAATACTTCGGCCCCTTTGAATTGAAGGCGGGCAAAAGCAACAGTCATATTTTTACCATGCCCAATTATGTGGGTTCGGTGAAAACCATGGTGGTGGCGAGCCACAAAGGGGCTTATGGAAAAACTGAGAAAGCTACCCCGGTGAAGAAGCCACTGATGGTGCTGGCTACCCTTCCGCGGGTGATCAGTCCGGCAGAGATCGTCACCCTGCCGGTGACAGTTTTCTCCATGGATCCCAAGGTGAAGAACGTGACCGTGGAGGTGAAGACCAATGATCTTTTCACGGTGGATGGACCCTCTTCTCAGAAGATCACTTTTGACCGGGAAGGGGACGTGGTGGTGGACTTTACCCTCAAGGTGGCCAAACGAATTGGCGCCGGTAAGGTAGAGGTGTTTGCAAAGAGCGGAAATCAAAAAGCCAGCGACCTGATCGACCTGCAGGTGAGGATGCCCAATCCACGAATTACCAGGACCGTGAACGACATGGTTGAGCCGGGGAAAACATGGAAGAGTGTCTATGAGGCAGTGGGACTGACCGGGACCAACCATGGGGTGCTGGAGGTATCGGTCATTCCGCCCATGAACCTGGAGCAGAGGCTGAAGTACCTGATGCAGTATCCGCACGGATGTGTGGAGCAGATCACCTCGGCAGTGTTCCCCCAGCTGTTCCTTCACAGGTTCATTGAACTGGATTCACAGCAAAAGGGTGAGATCCAGGACCACATTTCGGCAGGGATCAACAAGCTCAAATCGTTCCAGCTCTCCAGCGGCGGACTCACCTACTGGCCCGGTTCGTATGGCAGGGTGAGTGAGTGGGGGACCAGCTATGCCGGGCATTTTATGCTCGAGGCGGAGGCCCTGGGTTACAACCTGCCCATCGGATTTATCAGCAACTGGGTGAAATACCAGTCACGAGTGGCCAACAGCTGGGACCGGGAATCGGATTACTTCGGATACCGGAGAAGCAATGAGATTAGCCAGGCTTACCGCCTCTACACCCTGGCCCTGGCCAAAAAGCCTGCCCTGGGTGCTATGAACCGCATGAGGGAGATGAAAGAGCTGACGGTGACTGCACGATGGACCCTGGCTGGTGCTTACCTGCTGATTGGGAAAAAGGAGGTGGCGGAGCGGCTGGTTGCCGGTCTGACCACCAATGTAACTTCCTACCGGGAACTCTCCTATACCTATGGAAGTTCGCTGCGTGACCAGGCCATGATCCTTGAAGTAGTTACCCTGATGGGAGATAAGGTGAGGGCAAAGAAGCTGGTGGATGAAATTGCCGAAAGGATGGCTTCCGGGAACTGGTACAGTACCCAGACAACCGCCTATGTACTGCTGGCCATCGGGAAATTCATTGGCGAATCGGATGCTTCGGGGGCCATGGAGTTTGAATATACCCTCAATGGAAAGAGAGAGAAGGTCTCGGTCAACGCCCCCATGGAGAGGCTGGAACTTCCCTATGATGGAGAGAAAGGAGGGAGCATAGCGCTGAAAAATCAGGAGGGGCGGAACCTGTTTGTGAATATGCAACTGGACGGAATCCCCCTGGATCACCAGGTGGCGGATGATGCCAGCGATATTAAAATGGATGTATGCTACTTCAGCATGGAGGGGAATCCCATTGATCCATCACGGCTTGAGCAGGGGACCGATTTTATGGCGGAGGTTACCTTTACTCATCCCGGGATCCGGGTGAAGTATAAGGAGCTGGCACTGACCCAGATGTTCCCTTCGGGGTGGGAGATCCGGAACCTGAGACTGGATAACATTGAGTCTTCCAGGGTCAAAAGCAAGCCTGACTACCAGGATATCCGGGACGACCGGGTGTACAGCTATTTCGGACTGGACAAGGGTGAATCCAAAACCTTTGTGGTGTTGCTGAATGCTGCCTACCTGGGAGAATACTTCCTGCCGGCTGTCTATTGCGAGGCGATGTATGATAATGGGATCCATGCCACCCGGGCCGGGAAGTGGGTGAAGGTGACCCGGCAGAAATAGTTTTTAAAACCGGAGGCGTGGCTATAGTCAGATGGATGACCAGACATAAGTTCGTGCTGATCACCTTTGGAGTGGTCGGCATTGCCTTTTTGTCCCTGCCGGTGGTCCGTTTTGAGGAGCCCACCAATACCATCCTTGAAGACCCGGACGGGGAGTTGCTATCGGCCCGGATCACGGTTGACGGACAATGGAGGTTTCCCGAATGTGACAGTGTTCCTTTTAAAATCAGCCAGTGCATCCGATATTATGAGGATGAATACTTCCGTGTTCATCCCGGGGTCAACCCGGTCTCCCTCACCAAAGCGCTGTTCAGGAACATCAGGGCGAAAAGGATTGTGAGCGGGGGAAGCACCATTACCATGCAGGTGGTCCGGCTTTCCAGGAAGGGCAAACCACGTACTGTGATCCAGAAAGTCATTGAGATGGTACTGGCCATGCGCCTTGAACTGAGCCTGAAGAAGGAGGAGATTTTCGGGCTCTATGCCTCGTACGCCCCTTTCGGGGGCAATGTGGTGGGTATGGACGCTGCTTCCTGGAGGTATTACGGAAGACCTGCCTGTAAACTATCCTGGGGAGAGGCGGCCACCCTGGCGGTCCTTCCCAATGCTCCCTCCCTGATCTACCCGGGGAGGAACCAGAAGGGGCTGCTTGCCAAAAGAGACGGGCTGCTGGAGAAACTGGAAGAGAAGGGGCTGCTCGATCCGGTCAGCTGTGACCTGGCCAAATCGGAACCCCTCCCTTCGAGGCCACATCCCTTGCCCCAGCTTACCCCGCATCTGCTTGACCGGGCCGAAAAGGAGGGGCATGGGGGGCAGCGTGTGGTGACCACCATTGACAAGGGATTGCAGGAGAGGGTGACCGGACTGGTGGAGAGGCACCACCAGCATCTGAAACAGAACGAGATTCACAATGCCGCAGTGCTGGTCATCCACATCCCCGACCGCAAGGTCATCGCCTACGTAGGGAACACCAGTTCCGAAGACGAAGGCAGCGGCAGGTTTGTGGATATCATTGCTGCCCCCAGGAGTTCGGGAAGCATACTGAAGCCTCTACTCTATACCTTCATGCTGGATGAGGGAGAGATCCTTCCGGATAACCTGGTGGCAGATATCCCCACCCACATCTCAGGGTACTCCCCTCTGAATTTCGACCGGACCTACAGCGGGGCAGTACCCGCCAGTACAGCGCTGGTGCGCTCGCTGAATGTTCCCGCAGTAAGAATGCTGCGCTCTTACGGACTGGAGAAATTTCATTCAAAGCTGCAAACCCTGGGTTTTACCACAATAGGCAATGGCCCCGGACACTACGGTCTTACCCTGATCCTGGGTGGAGCGGAGGTGTGTCTGTGGGATCTGTGCAGGGTCTATACGGGCATGGCCAACAGCCTCAATCACATCCGGGATTACGAATACAGGTATGATCCCGGGGAGTACGTTGCTCCCTCCTACGTTTTTAATCCAGATCCCGGAGATGGATCGGCCGGTCCGGTTCCCGATCTGAAAAGCAGCGGGATCATGAGTGCCGCCTCCATCTGGTACTGTTTTGAAACCCTGACCGAACTTGAGCGGCCCACCCGGGAGGGGTCGTGGGAACAGTTCTCCTCTTCAAAGACCATTGCCTGGAAAACCGGGACCAGTTTCGGATACCGGGATGCCTGGGCCGTCGGACTTACTCCCGATTACCTGGTGGGGATATGGGTGGGAAATGCTGATGGTGAGGGGCGGCCGGGACTCACCGGGGTGAATGTGGCGGCCCCGCTGATGTTTGATGCATTCGGACTGCTCCCCTCTACAGCCTGGTTTGAACCTCCCTATGATGAGATGACAGAGATTGAGGTATGTACCACCAGCGGTTTTCGTGCCGGACCTGATTGCGAAGCGACAGAAGTTCGGATGGTACCGGAGGCCGGTGAAAAAATGGAGGTGTGTCCCTACCACAGGATTGTACATCTGGACCATTCGGAGCAATTCCGGGTCCACAGCGATTGTTACGAAACCGGTCAGATGGTCAACACCTCCTGGTTTGTATTGCCTCCTGTGATGGAGTGGTATTACAAAAGAAATGATCCGCACTATCATACCCTGCCACCTTTCTTTCCGGGATGCGGGGAGGGAAACGAACAGCCCATGGAGATGATCTATCCCAAAGAGACCCGCCAGGTGTTTATTCCCCGGGGACTTGACGGTCAGTTGAGCCGGGTGGTTTTTGAAGCGGCCCACCGGGAGACCGGGGCCACCATTCACTGGCACCTGGACGACCAATACCTGGGCGAGACCTCTCTGATCCACCAGCTGGAGTTCCTGGCCCCCGAAGGCATGCACACACTCACCCTGGTAGATTCAGACGGCAACATCCTGGTGAAGCGTTTCGAAGTGGTTGGGGAGTGAGGATAGAAATTCTGATACCATCGATTAATCTCTCTTACTGTTTGCTCAATGTAAGGGTATAGGTAGCTGGTGGATCAAGATATTGCATACAGAGGAAATCAATTTCACCTGTTTCGGTAAGATGGTCAGAATCGACAGGCAGTGGGGTTTCCACAGCATAACTTCCAGCTAATATGCAGGAGTATCCATCCTGGCACCATAGAGCTAAACCAGGGGCTGGATACCAACAGAATTCAAAGCCAAATCCAGCCTGGAGTAACCATTTAAAAATAAACTGGCCATCATCATATTTAACGTCTCCATCCAAATCAATACTTGGTGATCCGGGATTAACATAACCTGTGTAAATATATGACACTTCAACATTACCTAACGTAACAGATTCATTTAATACGGTAAGGATAGATTGATTTTCTCCGCTTGCACTGACTTTTACAAGAAGTTCAAAGTCCACGGAGCCTGAAAATTCTGATACACAAACAGCATAACAGCAACCTGCGGCTGATAACTCAATCCTGCCGGTCCAGGTTTCCGAATCACCAATGGGTACATTGAGCCCTGCTGTGTATTCTTCAGTCTCTGTTTCGCATTTACAGGCTTCATAGGAAGCAGTCAGTTCGGCTATACCTTCCTCCTCTGCAGTCAGGGTTAATACACCTTCTCCGGAATAGTTCGTGGTCAGTTTGTTTTTGTTTAGTGAGCCGGCAGGCGAAGAAAAAACCTGTAAAAACGCATTGCTGATTTTCTTATCCCCACAGGTAAGGCAGGCTTTGATTTCAGTTTTTTCGCCCAATCGAAGTTTGGATTTTGCAGAGGACAGGGTCAGGTCGGGTTTACATCCAAGATGGAGTTTCAGATTTATGGTGATGTAAATCTCATTTGTATTTGACAGATCGGAATCATCATAAACAAACCAAAACTGAGGATAGGAAACCGGCATTGATTCTCCAACGATACGGTCCATGGTGTCTTCAATTCCATTGACCTTATAAACAACCTCAATCTCGTATCCCCGAATGGCGTAACAGCAGTTTTGTACAAGGCCCCTGAATTCAAACGGCTGTATGGTACTGTTAAACCACTCTATATAATTATTCAGGGCTCCAATGGGATCGTCTCCGATTCCAAAATAATCTTTGAATTTCTCAAGCATCATTAGATCTGCCGGAAGATCAAATACGCCCCAGGGAGTGAAATGGAGTACCTCTGCCGTTACCGACAAACCATCGCTGTTTACCTTTCCATATACACCGGATTCTATCCATGCATTGCTTTCTTCCTTAAAAAAGTATAACGGGTACAAGCTTCCCGGGGGCAAAGGCTTACTTACAGGCAGGGTGATTTTTACCGGGTTATTAAAAACAGTTCCTTCAGGGCCAAAGGATACACCTCCCAGATAACCTGCAACGAGATTATCATTGAGTTTATAATAATCGTCAGCATAAAGGGTCGGGGTTGCTGTTAGAGATACATTTTCATCCAGGGCTCCCGCAGGCACCTCCAAAAGAGTCAGATTATCCATTGAAATAACCCCACCTGAGGCTCCTATGATCTTCGAATATGTAACCAGGTTCCCATCCGGGGTATTCTCTTCTTTGTTGCAGGAGAGTAGAAGAACAATGATCAGTGTAAGCCAGGGTGTATATCTTTTCATGAGTAACACGTTTATCGATTAGTTCTAATTTACGCAAATAAACTTTGCTTGTCAAACGGTCCATGCAATCCGGTTTAGTTAAACATCTAAACCCATTGTCTTCGACGATGGTCATGTAAATTTGGCTGTGCCGTTGATTTGTTAAATTTTGTATCAATCGATTAAGATGTCGATTTCACGAAAACAGGAAGTCACAGGTTGGTTACTTTTCATAATTTTGTGACTTTCCTGTATATTCTATGCTTTCAAATGCTCGATCTAATCTCTTTATATTTAATGACATAGAAATTCCACAGGGAATTGAATTATGCTTGCGCATTGACTGCGTCGAGCTCGTAAAAACTCGGTTGAGGCTGCCCTTTTTGAGACAGCCTCTTAGAGAACACAAAATAATAAACAATTAATCGATGATTTGCTACGCCGAGCTTCGGTTCCTCGCAACTTGCTGCGAGGCGAGTCAATTAAACACTCCTTCCGGACAACCTGTTGAAATCTACTTCTGGAAATATGTTCAAAAACTCATAATTTTGGATGAAACTGTTCAATATAAACGAAACCATTCATCATAAAACCCGTAGATAGTAAAGAATATATATATTGTTTAAACCCCACATTATGAAAAATTATTTACACAACAGCATTCTATTGGTCCTGATGATTTCAGTATCGATAACAGCAATTGGACAATACACAGGCACAAACCCGAACATTGCAGCTTTAAAACTTGCTACGGTGCTGGATTCGGTTACGGATCATGAGCCATCGAAAGCTGTGGATATGTCCATGGCTACTTATTGTGCAGTACAGGGCAGTGCACCGGCATGGTTGCAGA
Source organism: Bacteroidia bacterium (assembly GCA_030596245.1). Lineage (GTDB taxonomy): Bacteria > Bacteroidota > Bacteroidia > Bacteroidales. The sequence continues at coordinate 15,780 of JAUVKN010000041.1, forward strand.
TTGACCTGGGTACATTTCATTATATTGACGGATACGAAATGGACCTGCCTAACGCAGGTGAGCTTCCGCTTGCATTTATATTTCAGGGAAGTCCGGATGGTGCTTCCTGGTTAGATATTGGAAGTGGAGCAATCGCGGCGGACGGCACCTATGGTTATGATCTGACTTTTCCTGATGTTTACAGGTTCGTTCGAATTTACATGACTTCAAAAGACGCATGGGCTTCTTTTACGGAGGTCTATGTGTACGGGTATGAAATACTTCCTCCAGGTACCCCGCTTGCCATGGCAGCGAGTAATCTTACCCCTTCGGGATTCACAGCAAACTGGGGCGCCATGAGTGGTGCAACAGGATATAGTCTTGATGTGTCCCCAGTACCTGATTTTAGTAGCTATGTGACTGGTTATGAGAACCTGGATATGGGATATGCGTTTTCGTATGATGTTACAGGTTTATCACCCAACACGACCTACCATTATCGTGTAAGGGCTTATAATACTGGAGGGACAAGCAACTCATCCAACTTGATTTCTGTCACTACGCTTAAGTTACAGCAAACCATCACCTTTACAGATTTGCCGGCAAAAATCTATGGTAATATAGACTTTGATCTAACCGCAACTGCCAGCTCAGGGCTTACAGTGAGTTATGCCAGTTCTAATACAGATGTAGCCACCATCAGTGGCAGCACTGTCACCATAGTTGGAGTTGGGACCACCAGCATTACTGCTTCGCAGGAAGGGGATACTGAGTACGATGCTGCAACACCGGTATCTCAGGATCTGATCGTAAATGTGAAAGAGCTTACCGTAACCGGAGTCTCTGCTGCAGATAAGGTCTATGATGGTTTGGCAGATGCTATCCTAAGTGGCGGAACTCTTAATGGGATCATCGGTACAGACGATGTTAGCCTGTCCGATGCGACCAGCGGAACCTTTGTTCAAACCAATGCAGGCACAGGAATATCAGTGGGAACATCCATGACCCTCAGTGGCGCAGATGAGGGTAATTATTCGATTGCGCAACCCACCACCATTACAGCTGACATAACGGCCAGGGAGCTGACTGTTAGTGGTGCAATTGCTGCGAATAAAGTATATGATGCAACAGCCGATGCTACCATAAGCGGTGCCAGTCTCATTGGATTAGTTGGCGCAGATATTGTGAACCTGACCAATGCCAACATTGGGACTTTCGCGCAGTCAGACGTGGGAACTGCAATTGATGTGACCACTTCCATGATCTTGAGTGGTGCAGATGCAGGCAATTATTCTGTAACACAACCTTCCGATGTAGCAGCAGATATCACACCCGAAGATCTGACAGTTACTCCTGAAGATAAGAGCCGTGAAGCGTGTGTTGCCAATCCGGACTTCACCTTCACCTATGCGGGATTTGCAGGCACCGATGATGCCACAGTACTCACAGCTGAACCAGAGGGTGCTACTACAGCAGATGGAAGTAGTGCAGCTGGCGTTTATGATATTACAGTATCCGGAGGTAGTGCAGACAACTACCATCTGTTGTATGCAACCGGAACTTTAACCGTTACACCGGATATTACAGTTCCGGTGATAACAGTTCAAGCCATCACCATACAACTTGATGAAGGTGGCAATGCCACCATCACTCCGACAGACGTAGTTGCAAGTGCAACGGACGATTGCGGCGTTGTAGATACTACGTTGAGTCAATCAACATTCACAAGCGATGATGTTGGAGAAGTGGTAGTTGAGGTTACCGTGACAGATGCGGCCGGTAATTCAGCCGCAGAATTTGCAGTCGTCACTGTAGAGAGCGCAACCGGTTATAGAGAGCTGACAGATGTTAAGGCTATCATATATCCCAATCCGACGGGTGGAGTGGTAGAGTTGGAATTGAATACTACTGCTGATGAACTGAAGGTGATGGATATGACTGGTAAAATGATTATGAGCAGGTCCAATCTTAGATCTCAGGAGACCATTGATCTCTCAGGGTATAGCAATGGGATTTATATATTCCAGTTGCAGATAGGGGAGGAATTCAAGCATATCAAGGTAATTAAGAAGTAGTCATTCATACGTTGATCTTTCGAAGGGCTGTCCGGATTTTCCGGATGGCCTTTCTTGGTTGTGCGCCCGGCAGGGCACTGATACTTTGAGGTGAAAGTCCTCTATGCGCCCGGTAAGGGGAAGCATTAGCTAAAGGCAAGGGCAAACTCGTGAGGGGATGTCTGAAGGAAGCCGGAGGCAAAACACTGGTCTGACGAACAGGAACCGGATCAATTAATATTCTTGTGGAGGAGTGAAAGAAAATAGATCTTAGTACTTTTTAACAAGTACAGATTTATATCGTTCAATAACGATCAATACAGAGAACTGATCCAGCTTGTTTTACCCAAAGAGATATTCGATTATTTTAATCTTCTCAAGTTAGAAGTAAAG
>JAUVKN010000205.1 GCA_030596245.1 Bacteroidia bacterium
AGACCACTTTGGCCAAGCTGGGGAATGCACCTGCCTCGCCTGCACCGAAAAGAAACCGGATTACCATCATGGAGGTAAAGTTCCAGGCCGTACCGGTCATGGCAGTGAGCACTGACCAGATGGCAACGATGGATGTGATCACCCCGCGTGGGCCCTTCTTATCGGCCCATTTACCGGACGGGGTCTGGAAGAGCGCATAACCCAGGGTGAATATAGCCATGACCCAACCGAAATCGGTGAGGTCGAAATTGAGATCACTGGAGATCTCCTCCTTGGCAGCCGAGATACATGCCCTGTCGATATAGAGCAATACTGTGAGCATGAACGTGGAGAAGACCAGCAGCAGCCGGATGGGGATGCGAAACTTTTTCAATTCTTTTTTGTTAACCTGACAACAAAACCACCCAGAGCAGGCATTACAAGTTCACTGGATTGACCTGAATGGATAAGACGATTTTCAACAGAAAACTCTTTAGATGTCTCTCCATCCTGAATCAGGAGCATGTCAAATTCTCCTTCATCCAGGAATGAAAAATCGATATTCACCGGTTGATCTGCAGGCGCACCATTGATTCCTCCAACATACCAGTCTCCATTGCTCTGACGAGCAAGGACAGCAAATTTACCCGGATATCCTGAGAGGAATTCAATTTCATCCCATGCTGCCGGAACACTCTTAAGAAAATCCAGTACTTCTTCCGGCATTCTGCGATAGGTTGCAACTGAATCGGGAAAATGTACCCAGCCCGACTCATATACAACCGACAGAGCAAGTTCATGTGCATAGGTTGTCAGATGCGGGTATAAGACATCAGAAAAAGTAACAGGCGTATAGTCCATGGGTCCCACCACATTCCTGGTAAAAGGCAATATGGTATTGTGCCAGGGCGCACTTTCCGGAAATTTTTCATCAAATCTGTAGCACTCTCCTCCCTTTACCGCTTCCATGGTCATAAAATGGGGATATGTTCTTGACCAGCCACGGGTTACTGTACATCCATGAAAGTTTACCATTAGATTGAACTCCTTTGCATCTTCCAGAATACCCAGGTATTGTTGAATGCGGTCCTGCTTATCACTTTGAAAGAAATCAACCTTAATCCCTTTGACCCCCATTTCATTCAGATACTTAAACTCCTCCCGGCGAATGGATCGTTCCTGCATCTTATCTCTCGGTCCTGCTTCAATTATATTGTGTTCACCCCCGGAATTGTACCAGAGAATAAGTCCAACCGATTTCTCATTTGCATAAGAGACCAGCTCCCTGATCTTCCCCTCTTCAAGTTTATCCCAGTAGACATCAACCAGGGAATATTCCCAGCCCATCTCAGCAGTAAAATCAATAAAACGAACAAGCTTATCAAAACTTCTTGGCCTTCTGGCACTGGTCCACCAGCTCCATGTTGAACGACCGGGCTTTATCCAATCCGTATTTTCAACCACTGATGGCGAACTCAGATGGGTCACCATGGAAGACTCAACAACAGGTTTCAAAGATTCACCCATGATAATCAAACGCCAGGGTGTGGTCCAAGGAAGTGTGGAGGATGGAGATACATCACCAATGCCAAGACCCTCCTGTTCATCAGGCATCCGGATATGATACACACCGTTGAGGGCCTCCTGTTCTAAGCGGGCACCAAAATAGGTTTCATCCAAACCCGCTTCGGATAACAAAACCCAGAATCCTCCATTGTGAATCTCAAAAAGTGCAGGAAAAGACCATCCCGCCTTATTGGGAGAAGGAGTACCCACTGCTATTTCCTTTTGATAATACTGTTCGTATGAGGGACCATACCTGCCGCCGGCATCTGCATGAGGCATCATAAAAGCGATCCCCTCCTCAGGCAAAGAGAAACCGGTCACCTCATTGATCACAGTATAGAGTTCAGCATCTTCCTCAGGAAACCTGTATCTGAAAGCAACACCATCATTATAGGCCCTTAGGATCAGATCCAGGTGGCCGCCCTGTTCATTGGTGAAATGAAGGGTGAGTTGATTTGAAAAGTCATGACACTCTTTGCGTTTTCCATGAAGGAGACTGTATTTTTCATCAACAGCTTCCATGGGAGAGGCCGACATGAATGACAGTCCATCAATGAATTGCTGATCCTCCCGCTCTATGCCCAGGGGTGAGGATGAGATTACCATGATATCACCTGTATCTGTACGACAGGCAACCTGATAGAAAAGCGTCTTCTCCGGCAGCACATTTTCTACGGTTACTATCAATTTACCATCAGGTGAGGGTAACTGCCAGCTGTGTTGTTCTGTACAGGAGACAAACAGCAACATGAGTACCGGTAAGAGAGTTAATATTCGCATACTGTTTTTCAAGTTTTTCATCATTTTTATAATTACCTATTTCACCATAGTCATTTGTCCTGATAAAATCCCCACACCACAATCAACGGAGTAAAAATAATTTCCGGATGGGGCCAATTGCCCGCTTCGTGTCAAACCATTCCAGGTCACTTCATAATCCCCACTGCCATGTGTCTTCACAGTCAGCACATCTACAATCTGTCCCAGGGGGTTGATAATTCTGACGATCGCGTCATCATCCATAACCCTGTTCACTTTAAAACGGATGGTGGTCATGGGATTGAATGGATTCGGGAAGTTACCCAACAATTCAAACTGGGCTGATTGACCCATCACTCTGTGATCGTTGATTGCACTTGAAATGCCGGAAACGGATTCCTGAACATAAGCTACAAGTGCATCGTCCCAATTCCACGTCCACCAGTCACTTCCCTTAACAAAAGTACCTTCGGTAACGCTAAGGGTTGTAATTAAATCACCCTTATATTCTGCAATACTATTGGTAATATCGGTTTTTGTCCACTCTGCTGTACATTTATAAATTCCTATTATCCCGTCAGAACTTCTTCCTTCTAAAGGTTCCACATGACCTTTAAATATAACACTATCGATTATTGCACTTGAAGGAATGTCAGAAAGATCACATTGGAAAAAACTTATCCTGTCTCTGTATCTCTTAATGAACCATGAATCTCCGTATTTATAGCCGCTGTATGAAGAACCATCATTGATGTCGTAGAAATTTCCGCTGCTCTGGTTATTTGCAATAAAGTAGGCGAGTGGATTATCTCCTCCAATCTCTCTTTTATAAATCTTTGTTATTGTATCGCTGTAGTTTGTGTAATGCACATGAAGCTCAGGCCGCCATGAACCATCACTATCCCCCGTTTCCATGGAAGAGAGCCATGGCCCGGGATCCATTCCTGCACTATCTATGGCCACTATGCTTATCATTTTCTCCCCCCCGGGAGCTGTCGTTGTCTCGTCAGGACCAAAACTGTCGTCGCCCGGTACGCTATCTGTTAAAGTCAGAAGAATCTTGTCAATTAAAGGATCTTCCATCTTGCGTTTACAAATCGACAATATGTGCCTCCCCGCTGAGGCGGTCATTGTAATCGGGCCCTCATGTTCACCATCACCCGGGCCTTTCCATTCAGGCTTCCAGCACCATCCGTATTTCGTCAGATAGATATCCGGAACCCCCGCATACGGATTGCTCTCAGGCGCTGTGAGGGTTTCACCGTCCAGTTTTAAATAGATACCGTTATTGTCCGCGGTTGTTGCATGGGTCCGTATCCAGATATACCATGTACCCGCTGTATTCAGCGTAATACTATAGTTCAATGACCCGTCGGTGCCAACCTTCATAGCCTGAGTACCGGAGGCATCGGACCGGTATACGATACTGTAACCCTCCTGCGATGTGTAATTCTCCGCTTCCATAGATACAATGCCGTTCTGCTCGTAAAATTCTGTTCCTGATGAAGACTCTGCATCATTTGCTATGGTTTTTGTGACAGGCAACATGATTATAACAAAGACAACCACAATGTTGAATAAATACCTGGTAATAAAGCGACTTACTTTGCCCGATTGAATCAATCTGAATATTTGAAGATCTATATTTTTCATAAGATACTACCATTAATTATTAGAGGCACCCCTGAGTTAGCCATGATATAAATATGCGGCCAAACAATTAAAAGCTTCTTCTCAGATTTCCCAATTAATTTAGGTTAGATGCCAAATTGATTTGATCCTGATTCAGGATGATTTCGATTCTGTGTCAGGAATGTCTCAAAGGATCGATGACTTTTTCAAGTACTTTCGTGACCACCTGATTTACCCAATATGGCATTCACAATTGCTTCAAACTGCTTTTTAGAAAGAGGAATTAGCTAAGGAGTTTGAAAAAACTCAGCGGGCGACATATTCATACTGTACCCTGGTGTGTGGCACAGGTTTAAACCTGATAAGAGGATTGGATGGGATGAATACTGGGTTCTGCTATTCTTAACAATTGATAGTTTTCTTGTCAGCATTATTTGTCTGGTACTCATAAGGTGTTATCCCTTCAATATTTTTAAAATTTTTACTGAAGTGGAAACGGTTATTGAATCCGCATTGCTGGTACGTCTCGCAAATATTGTGTTTCATTAATAATGTCTTAGCATATTCCACTCTGGCATGATTAAGATAACAATGGAATGTTTTGCCATAAAACTCTTTAAACTTATGAGTAACATATGAGGGGCTCCTGCCCACAGCTTCGGCTGCGGTTTTCACATTGATCCTTTTATCCAGGTTTTCTTCAATATATCTTTTAAGGTAATATTCCGGACTTGCTTTCTTAAGTTCAATCAGTCTATTATTAAGTATAATTTCCGAGAAATTCAGAAATAATTCGGAAATAAGAATGAGTCTCTCCTTAGGAATCACAACCATTGAATTGTAACATCTTTCCAGGTCTTCTGGTTTTGAATAATCCTCTAATGAACATTCATTCATGATTGTTTTAAAATCATCTTCAGCCCGGACCTGACCAAAATGCAAATATCCAACTAAAACATCACTAATGAATAACGGCAGGAACATTTCGTATAATCCGCTAAAGCAACGGTACAATACCGGTCTCTTTTCTTTTTTTGCCTCCTTGAATTTTGCCAAGTCGCATGCAATACATTTGTGTCTAAGCTCCTTTTGGATCAGCTTACAATAATCCTGGTAATCTCCGTTATTGCCTGCAATTTCGCTTGTGTATTGTTGTTGGTCAATCGCATAAACAAAAGATGTCCTGATAAGAAAGAGGTTGGATAGTAAATCCATCATCTTTTTTATCTTATTCACTTCAATAAACAATGAATCTTCCAGAAAACTCATTGTGCTCCTTTTTGGATTTGCCCCAATAATCTGCACTTAAAGTTAAAAAAAATAAATAACTTCAGTTTTATGGAAAAATGACCATGGCAACCGAATTGAATCAGTCAGGTGAAATTCAATTTTTTCCTGAGTTTGGCAGTTGAATTTTTCAGAAATCTCACAATCAGGCACATAAATCCATGCGATTAGGTTTGTGACACTACATTTCCGGCTATTTACAGCAATTCCGCTTGTAAATTAGTGATTCTGTAATAGTCTGAAAATTAAGCTGTTTGAAAATTTTGAGAAAAATAATTTGCTTTTTAACGTAGAAGAACTAGATTATATACAGTTGAAAATCAGTAACTTTTAAATGGACACTAATGAGTTAGGATTATTAGTTAGGGGAAAAGGATCCAATCAACAGAACCGGGATAAAAGAAAGTTCCAGACAATTTTTTTGAATCATATTTCGCTTGTGATGGTGTTTGGATTAAGGAAAGATTTTATAAGTTCATGGAAAAATTATGCCAAATCTAAATATTTTCAAATTTAAAGCACCTTTAACGATGATGAAAAACACCTTATTTCTCCTGGCATTACTTCTTTTGGCCAGTCCTTGCAAATCGGATGTCACTCTTCCCGCGATATTTACCAGCAATATGGTACTCCAGAGGGACATGCCCCTTATAATATGGGGTTGGGCCGACAAGAATGAAAAGATATCAATTCAGTTAAATGGACAAATCCAAACCACCAAGGCGGGGAAGGATGGTACCTGGAAGATTCAGTTCAATCCAATATCCGCTGTTAGTCAACCAATATCCATGGAAATAAAAGGAAAAAATGAGATTATACTGGATAACCTGCTTATTGGAGATGTCTGGATATGCGCTGGCCAATCCAATATGTATATGCCCATGAAGGGGCTGAATGTCGGACTTTCGGAAGCTAAGGAAGCTGATTATCCGAATCTACGCATGTTCACAGTGACCAATGAGATGGCACTTAGCATACAGGAAAATCTGAAAGGTTCTGGCTGGATGCTCTCTACTGGGAAGGATATCGATAATTTTTCAGCTGTTGCATACTATTTTGGGAAATATCTGCATCTTGAGACAGGAATTCCAATCGGTCTAATCAGCGCAACCTGGGGAGGTACCAATGTGGAAGCCTGGACGAGTATGGAGACACTCCAGAAATATGGTCATATTGCTTCAGTCTATAATAATCTTGATAAAACAGTTGATTATAGTGTGAACGCAAGTGAGGAGCAAAAAAAGAAAAGGACATCTGTGAATCAGGCCCCATCCTCCTTGTTCAACCAGATGATCCATCCAATCCATAATTTATCAATCTCAGGAGCAATCTGGTACCAGGGTGAATCTAATGCCAGTCGTGCTCTGGAATATGCAAGCCTGTTTCCGGATATGATTCAGGACTGGAGAATGCACTGGGATCAGGGCGATTTTCCCTTCCTTTTTGTTCAGCTAACTGCTTATGGTCGTCCGGGAACAAAAACGTGGCCTGAATTACGTGAGGCACAGCGGAAAACCCTTGAATTACCTAACACAGGAATGGCTGTAACCATTGATATTGGGCACCCAACCGATCTTCATCCCCAAAATAAATGGGACGTGGGCAAACGTCTGGCACTTCAAGCACTTCATCTGGTTTATGATAAAGATTTGACATACTCTGGTCCGGTTCTGGAAAAGGTTGATGTGGACAATGGTAGAATCCTGTTGAGTTTCGATCAGGTGGGAAATGGTCTTAAGGTAAGGAGTGATCTTGGCTATTTAATGGGATTTGAAATCTCTTCAGACAACAAGGAGTTTGAGTTCGGGATGGCACGGATCGTAAATAATCATACTGTAGAGGTATGGAGTGAAAAAGTGAAAATACCTCAATTTGTTCGATACGCCTGGCAAAATTATCCTGCGGATGCCAATCTTATGAATAGTGAGAACTTGCCAGCTTCTCCCTTCAGGACCGGAACCTGGGAATGGATCACTGAAGGGAACATTTACGGAAAATGAAGTACTCATTGTTAAGTTGCTGTTTAGCCACTTTGATGCTTTCACCCTTCTGCGAAAATGGGGAAGAAAGTGATTCTTGTTTCGCCAGACAAACATCTCGGAGGCCTGACTTCATCGGGGTTGGGATGGACTGATACTGGAGATCAGCATATGGAAATGCCGGTCATGGTAAAACAGCCATCGACGGAGAATTCAGAACCATGTGGATCTTTGAACCCTATGCTGCTGAACTGGTTTTTGATCAGCTTGGCAGAAGCCAATTCGCGAGCTGGATCCCGACTTCAGTGCAAGAAACGACAAAATGGATGATTGCCCACCTGTGTAGCAACCACGGCCCGGCGCGCCGTGGCAATTCCGCCCGGTGTTATCTTTTCACCGGGCGGAGTCCAGCCTCCTGATTCTTCACCGGGATCGGCTTGAGGGATCCAATGGGACGGAACAAGAACGATAAAACCCTCAGGTAGTGCGATCTGGCCTTGTGAATCAGGCGTCTTGTATCAGTCTATGTTAAAAACAACATCCACATTTTCTACTCTCATAT
>JAUVKN010000295.1 GCA_030596245.1 Bacteroidia bacterium
TCTCCACGGCCCCCGGATCGATGGAGGTCACTTTGATCCCGTAATCCACCAGGTCGATGCGCATGGCCCTGGTGAGACCGTCCACTGCAAATTTGGTGGCATTATAAACATTTCCATTTTCATAGGCCTCTTTCCCTGCAATGGATCCAAGGTTGATGATATGACCCTTTTGCCTTTCAACCATACCGGGTGAGATCAACCGGGTGATGTAGAGCAAGCCTTTAATATTGGTGTCGATCATCTGTTCCCAATCGTTTACATCGCCTTCATGAATGCGGCTCAGACCAGCTGCAAGTCCGGCATTGTTCACCAGCAGATCCACTTTTTCCCATTTCCCTGAAAGCGACGAACAGGCCGATTTAACTGCCCCATGGTCCCGGATATCGAATGCCAGGGAGAGCACGTCGGCCGTGGTTTTGGACCGGATCTCCTCTTCAAGGGTTTCCAGGTTTTCTGCCCTGCGTCCGGTAATGATTACATCAAAATCGTTCCTGGCCAGAAGCTCTGCAGTGGCCCTTCCTATCCCGGCAGAGGCTCCGGTAATTATTGCAATGGGATTCATGAAGTTGGATTTACAACAAATGTAAAAATTATATGGATATGATCTATTCACTATATTTGTGGTTAAACTTATACTTAAATGGATTTGAACACAGACCAGTTAAAAGAGCGTGCGGTATCTTACCTGACCCAGGACGAAATTTATTCTATTGAATCGATGCTTGGAAGGGAACCCAATCCTTTCGAGATGAACATGTTTGCGGCCATGTGGTCGGAGCATATATCTTATAAAAGCTCCATTAAATGGCTGGAAGAGATGCCCGTGGAGGGTAAAGATGTGTATGTTCCTGCAGGTGCAGAGAATGCAGGAGTGATTCACATCAACGACGAATTGGCTTGTGTGATTAAAATGGAATCCCATAACCATCCCATTGCTGTGGATCCAAGACAGGGGGCAGTTGGAGTAGGGAATATGAACCGCGATCTTATCGTCATGGGTGCTGAACCTGTGGGTCAATTGAACATTCTGAGGTTTGGAAATCCCAGGGAGAAGCATATCCGGGATATGGTAAACTCAGTGGTAACTGCACTGGGCAGCTATTCTAATAATTTTGGTGTTCCTGTGGTGGGTGGAGAGATCCTGTTCGACGAAAGTTATAATTTCAATCCGTTGGTAAATCTCATGGGTGTGGGGATTGTCAGGAAAAGTAACCTGATCAAAGCGGTTTTCAGCAAGCCTTCTCAGGTCATGGTCCTTTTGGGAAAGAAAACTTCGGGCCGCGGGATCCATGGAGCTGGTTTTGCATCCAAGGCACTGAGGAATAAGGGACAGATGGTTCCCGAGAGCCAGGTGGCGGATCCGGCCAGTGGAAAAATATTGATGGATTGTATTCATGAGATGAACGAGAGGGGACTGATTGGCGGAATGCAGGATATAGGAGCCGGTGGTGTGCTTTGCGCCGCAGCAGAGATGGCAGACAGGGGAAAGACCGGAGTGAAGATACAGCTTGATAGCATTCCCTTGCTGAGGGAAGATATTGATGAATTAGGCATTCTCCTTTCCCAAACCCAGGAGCAAATGTTACTGGCTGTAGAGAAGGAGGATCTCGGAAAGATTCAGGAGATTGCCAGATATTGGGAATTGGAGTGCAATGCCATAGGATCGGTGACGGAAGAGCAACGGATCAGAATCCTGGATGATGCTGAAGTTTATGGAGATCTGCCTGTTCAACTGTTGGTGAGGGGAGGAGGGGCCCCTGTGTACATCAGGGATATGAAACCCAGAGGGAAAACTCCCCGGGTTGTTTCTGCTGAAGAAGTACCCATGCCCGGGAACCTGAAAGATATTGCCAGGAAAATGGTATCCTTGCCAAATATTGCTTCCCGACGATGGATCTATGAACAGTTTGATACCATGGCCGGATTGGCGAATCTGAGTAGTGAATATGCCTCTGATGCCGGTATCGTGAAAATTAATGGTTATGATCAGGCACTGGCCATGAGTGTGGATGGGAATTCTCGTCACGGAAGACTAGAACCCAGAAAGGGGGCCATGATTGCTGTGGCTGAAGCCTCCAGGAATATTATCTGTTCGGGGGGAAGACCCATGGCTGTTGCCGATTGTCTCAATTATGGTGATCCTTCCGATCCTTTTGTATACCACGATTTTGCGGAAAGTGTTAAGGGCATTTCAGAGGTCTGTAAAAAAATGGAGCTCCCTGTCATTGCCGGGAACGTGAGTTTTCACAATCTGACCTACAATGGGGAGGAGATCACCTCAGTGATACCCACACCTGTGGTAGGAATGGTAGGGGTCCTGGATAATCACAAAGATGTAATGACTGTGAATTTCAAAATGAAAGGGGATATGATCTTTCTGATTGGCAGATCTGACAACGATATCTCCTCTTCGGAATACCTCTCTTTCGTTCACCTGATCAACGAATCTGCGGCTCCTAAATTCGACCTGGATTATGAAATGAAGCTCCAGCAAGTGGTGGGCAAGCTGATTAAAGATCGGTTGATTGGTTCTGCCCATGATGTGTCTCTGGGAGGACTTTTTGTTACACTGGTTGAATGTTCATTACCAGGCGGATTGGGCTTCGATGTAACATCACCTGCCGAAATCCGGGGCGATGCATTCCTCTTCGGGGAGGCCCAGAGCCGGGTGGTGGTGAGTGTCACTCCGGAACAAGAGACCGATTTCCTGGATTATATGATGGAGACTGGCATTCATTTTTCAGCCCTGGGACATGTCACCAAAGAGGAGCTAAGGATCGATGATGTTTCCTTCGGATTTATTTCCGATTATGCCAGGGATTTTGAAAATGCGCTGGAACGTCTCCTGGGTGATTGATGGTTCCCTCCCTGACATGTATACTAATTGCTATATTTACCCGTTTAAATCTATAATGAAAAAAGCTCCACTTTTCATTCTGATTCTGTTCATTTCCTTCAGTGGAATCTCCCAGGAAAAGAGGCCAAGGAACCTGACGGCATTTGATTTAAAAAGGCTTCACTTTGGCTTCACTGTTGGATTTAACGCCATGGATGTGGGTTTTGTCAGAAATTACGAAGCAGATGATTTCATCTATGCCGATGTGAGTCACCTCCTTCCCGGTTTCCAGGTGAGCATTGTATCTGATCTGCGTTTGAACAAGAACTGGAACCTCAGGTTTCTTCCGGGTATCAGTTTCGGATCAAGAGAAATCCATTTCTATGAATATACATCAGGCCAGGGCCAGGGAGGCCTTGTGCAAATTTCCAATGCCGACAACCCGGTGGCGCTTGGCCCCAGTTTTCTCGATTTCCCGCTTCATTTTAAGTACCGGTCCGACCGGGTTAACAACTACCGGCCCTACCTTGTAGGAGGTCTGAATTTCCGGTACGACATGTCAGCAAAAAGGGAATACGATGGCGAATCTGATGAGTATTTGAGATTTAAACCGGCCGATTTTTACCTGGAGTTTGGCTTTGGTGTGGATACTTATCTGAGGTATTTTAAGTTTGCTCCTGAGATAAAATTGGCTGTTGGCTTAAGAAACATCATTGCCGATGATGGACGGTCGCCATATCCCCAGTTTGTGGAGTCCATCGATCGGGTAACCTCCTATATCATCATGTTGAATTTCCATTTCGAATAGGATTTTAGTGGGGCTGATCTTTTTGAGAGGGTCTCATGACACTGGCTATCCCACTCTTTTCAATTCAGAACAGACCACTGCAACAGAGGAAGCCACATTGAGAGATTCCGACCCCTTTCCGCTTTGGGAAAATGATGGAATGGCAATCTTTCGACTTATGTATTGGTCATACTGGTTTGATAATCCGTGCGATTCATTTCCAAAAAGGATGAGTGGATTCTTCTCCATGTTCATCCCATAGATATTCTCTCCCTCCAGGAAAGTGCCATAGACAATCTTTTTCATCATTCCGGATTCGGACAGTAGCTGCTCAAGATCCAGGTAATATACATTCACACGGGCAATGGCGCCCATGGTGGCTTGCACGACTTTTGGATTAAAGGCATCCACCGAATTGGGTGTACAAACAATGTGGTCAATCCCGAACCAATCGGCCGTCCTGATGATTGTACCCAGGTTGCCTGGATCACGGATGGCCTCAAAGGCCAACACCGTACTACTGAGAAGGGGCTCCATATGGTGTTTTCTGTCGGGTATGGAGACCAATGCAAGTACTTGCTGGGGAGTCACCAGGTTGCTAACCTTTTTCAGCTCATCAGAGGAGGCTTCGTTCACCTCAGTCTCCAATTGATGAAGCAGGATCTCGTTCCGGGAAATCCACTCCCTGGTGGCAAATAGCTGCTCTAATTTGTGATCTTCAGCACCCTTACCGGCCATAAGTTCCCCTATCATCTTTTCACCTTCAACCATATACAACCGGGATTGATCCCTATATTTCTTTTGAGAGAGTGACCGGATCAGTTTGGATTGTTTCGCAGAGATCATGTTACCAGGTTAAATTACTGCAAAGATGAAAAATTTTTGGCTGCATTAAAATTTGTACTTTTGTTTTTCTAATAGACAACATTGCGCCGCAGGATTCCATATACGCTTATTTTTATCATTCCGATACTCCTCAACTCTTGCAATGCAACCAAATATATCCCGGAAGATGAGTACCTCCTGCACAGCTATAAAATTGAATCCGGAGATGGGGATTTCGATAAAAAGGTCCTCAACGATTACATAAAACAGAAACCCAACAAGCGCATCATATTCTGGCGTTTCTATCTCTCATTGTATAACCTCTCCTCACCCAAAAAGGACAACGGTTTTCATAATTGGTTGAGGCGCATTGGGGAGCCACCTGTTGTATTTGATAAGGAGCTCAAGCAGAAATCTACTGAGCAGCTGACCCTCTACATGCGCAATAAAGGATTCTATCATTCTATAGTGTCCGATACCACACAGTACAGGAGCCATCGGGCCAGGGTAGTTTACACCATAAGCCCAAACCAACCTTATAGGATACGCAACATCACTTACTTTTTCCATGATGCCACAATTTCGCCCATGGTGCTGGCAGACACCACTTCCAGCAAATTCAGGATAGGAGAGATCTTTGATGTGGAC
>JAUVKN010000275.1 GCA_030596245.1 Bacteroidia bacterium
TACCTGATTAGTGATATGGAATATACCACATCTTCAAGAGGGCGATCATTTGTGTCGGTATCAACCGCAGCGATGCGGTACAGTACCTCAAGTCCTTCCAACACCTCTCCGAAAACGGTATAGGATCCGTCCAGGTGAGGTGTGCCTCCAAGGGTGGAATAGAGTTCGGTCTTCTCTTTATTGATGTTGATCATACCGCGCTGTGCCATGAGGTCTAACTCTTCGAGAGAGAAAACACGGCCCTGAACTATGTAAAATTGGGAACTTGAAGATGCTTTCTCGGGATTCATATGGTCTCCCTCCCTGGCAGCCGCAAGGACCCCTTTTTTATGAAACAGCTTCTCGTTAAATTCAGCCGGTACGGTGTAATCAGGACTCCCGGCTCCAAGTCGCTGTCCCTTCTCGGCTCCTGCCGAATGCGGATCACCACCCTGTATCATAAAATCCTTGATCACCCTGTGGAATAGCTGATTCATATAAAAATCCTCTTGAATGAGTTTGATCATGTTGTTGCGATGACCAGGAGTTTCATTGTAGAGTTTGATTACGATGTCTCCAAGGGTGGTCTCAATTTTGATCAGATGTTCGGGTTCATTATTACTATTCTGGGCATTGATCCCCGTGGCGAATAGCGTTATTATTAAGGCAACTATCAGGCTTGTCATATACTTCATCTTCATAATTCACGTAACTTTAATATATAATTGCTTTACAAAGATAGAATGAATGTTTAAAAAGCACTCCATTCTCATATTGTTTGGGCTCTTGCCCCTGCTGGTATACGGACAATCGGTGGGGCTTGTGCTGAGTGGTGGAGGCGCCAAGGGTCTTGCTCACATCGGCGTGATCAAAGCCCTGGAAGAGTACAATATACCTATTGATTATATTGGAGGTACTTCTATGGGGGCGATTGTAGGCGGACTCTATGCCATGGGTTTGAGTACCGATGAAATGATTAATATTGTTGAGTCTGAAGAGTTCAGTTACTGGATGACCGGTGTTTTGGAGGAGGAAGATAAATATTACTTCAAAGCTGAATATCCGGGCCCCGATCTTTTTAAAATTGGATTGGATATAAAAGACACCATTCCGAAGACCAGATTACCATTGAGTTTAATTTCCAGCCATCTAATGGATTTTGCTTTCATGGAGATCTTTTCCCGGGCTAGTGCGGCTGCAGGATATGATTTTGATAGTCTGTTTGTTCCTTTCCTTTGTGTCAGTGCTGATATCAGTAACAGCAAAGAGGTGGTGTTCAGGAAGGGTGATTTGGCCCAGGCAGTGAGGGCCTCTATGACGTTCCCCTTGTATTTCAGACCCATTGTGGTAGACGGGAACATCATGTATGATGGAGGTATTTACAACAATTTTCCTTTGGATCATATGAAAGAACATTTCCAACCGGATGTGATTATTGGTTCAAAGGCTGCAGAAGGGAATTTCCCTCCAGATGAGTTTGACCTCATGGGACAGATCGAGAACATGGTAATGAAACCTACCAGTTACAGGATCGATCCGGAAGACGGAATTTTATTGGATTTGGATCTCAAGAAAGAGTCATTGCTTGCTTTTGATAAGCTGGATGAATTTGTGGATGCCGGGTACCGGACTACCGTACAAAAAATGGATAGCATTAAAATGATGGTACCAAGAGAAGCTGAGGATTCAATAGCGCTGAATCAAAGACGAAAAGCGTTTATTGATGCCTGGCCGGAACTACGTTTTAAGGAGTTTGAAATAGAGGGCCTGAATGAAAAACAGAAGGATTATGTAGAAAGAAGTATATGGAAGAAAGATTCGGTGATGGGTGTGAAAGATTTTAAACGGGAATACCTGAAATTGGCAAGCGACAAAAGCCTGCTATACCTTTATCCCAGGGCTGAATACAATACAGAGGACAGCTTTTATACCCTCAGACTCAGGGTAATTCCGGAGGCTCCGCTGGAGGCCAGATTCGGACTTTTTTTCGCATCCACCGGTCTGGCTCAGACCTATCTGGGTTTTAGTTACCGGGATATTTCGGACGTGAGTAGTCACCTTATGGGAAGCATCCAGTTCGGGAGATTGTATGACGGGGTGAATCTGGGATTAAGGTTTGATTATCCCTACAGAATTCCGTTGTATTTCCAGGGAAGTTTTAACTACAACGGAATTGATTACAACAGTTACAATTCAAATTTCTTCTTTGAGGATTTGAAACCCTCATACATCACTGAGGATGAAACCAATTTCAGGTTCGACGTGGGAATACCCTATTCCATAAATGGTGTGATCAAGAGCGGACTGGGGATTGGGAGGAACCGGGAGATCTATTATATGACAAAAGATTTTTCTTCCAGTGACACCTCCGATGTTTCCAATGTAAATCTCATGTCAGTGTATGTGACCGGAGAACGAAATACACTGAACAACAGACAGTTTGCCACAAATGGTGGCTATAGAAAACTATCCATACGGTTCGGATACGGAATCGAGTCCTATATACCGGGATCTACTTCTCAGAATATGATCAATGAAAAACTGAACTATTTATGGTTCACTGCTATATACGAGAACACTGCATACATTCCATTAAAAGGCTCTTTGAGCCTGGGGTATCATTTTCTCATGCAGGCCACCTTCAAACCGTTACAAAGCAACTATTTTTCAACAATTATCGAAGCACCAGTATTCCAACCTAACATCATTACTAAGGGTCTTTTCATGGAACATTATCGGGCTCATCAATTCATTGCAGCAGGGCTTATGCCGGTCTATACATTCACCAGGAAGATTCATGCAAAAATGGAAGCTTATGCCTTCTTTCCGGGTCAGGAGATACTGAAGGATGAGAGTAATGCAGCATATGAAGGAACTTATTTCAATAGCATGAAGACCCTTTTCGACGCTTCCCTTAATTTTGTAACAGTAGCAGGACCAATCTCATTTCAATTGGGGTACATTACTGAAGAAGAAAAACCATGGGTAATTCAGCTTAGCTTCGGATATCTGTTGTTCAATAAAAGATCCACGGACGAATAAACTTCCTTATCTGACAGATAATGCTACTTTTACAAAATTTGGTTTCAAAGCATTGAAAAATCCCATCAAACAACTGTTCGGGCAAACTGCCGTATACGGATTGGGAATTGTCTTGCCACGTCTGCTCAATTACTTGTTGCTGACCCCTTTCTATACCAGGGTCTTTGAAAAAGCCACCTACGGGGTAATCACTGAACTTTATGCTTATGTGGTCTTTCTGCTGGTTATCCTTACCTACGGAATGGAGACCGGATTTTTTAGGTATACCAGCAATTCAAAACAGAAAGAGAAGGTTTATACCACAGTGCTGAGTGCTTTGTTTATCACCTCTTCCCTGTTCATTATCTCTATGTTGCTTTGGGGAGGAGACGTTAGCAGGGTCCTGGGTTATGCATCCAATCCGGAGTACATTAAATGGCTTGCAATTATTGTGGGAGTCGATGCATTCACCTCAATACCTTTTGCAAGGATAAGGCTTTACAACAGGGCAGGCAAATATGCATTCATACGCATTGTTGAAGTTTCCATCAACATTAGTCTCAATCTGTTTTTCCTTTACTATTGCCCAAAACATCCGGAATCAGAGCTGGTTTCTATGGTATATAGAGAGGAGATAGGAGTTGGATATGTGTTGATAGCAAATATGATTGCTTCTCTAAGTAAAATATTTTTACTCTTGTCGGAGATTCTGGCCGCCTTCAGATCGACCTTTGACCGGAAACTAATGAAGACCCTGCTCAGGTACTCATATCCTTTGCTGGTAGCCGGTTTGGCTGGTACAGTGAATGAGGCCCTGGATAGGATATTACTTAAGCATATGATTCCGGCAGATCAGAATCCCATGGAACAACTGGGAATTTATGGGGCAAATTATAAATTAGCAGTCCTGATGACACTTTTTGTCCAGATGTTTAAGTACGCTGCCGAACCTTTTTTCTTTTCAAAATCCGGAGAAAAAAACGCAAAAAAACTCTATGCCGATGTAATGACCTTTTTTGTAGTGGCCGGATTATTTATATTTCTGCTTGTGAATCTGTACCTGGAATATTTCATCCTGTTCATTGGTAAGAGTTTTAGAGAAGGATCACACATCGTTCCGGTGATTTTAATGGCCAACCTGGTGATGGGTATATTCTTCAATCTGTCCATATGGTATAAACTGACCAATAAAACCAAGATTGGAGCTGTTCTGGTCATTCTGGGGGCATTGATTACAGTGGTGATTAACCTCCTGTTTATTCCAAAGTATGGATTTCTGGCATCGGCATGGGCACATATAATTTGTTACAGTGTGATGGTGGTGTTATCCTATCTTTGGTCGCGAAAACACTATGCTGTGCCATACAAAATTGGAAGAATTCTGGTTTATATGGCCTTTGCATTGGTGATATATTTTATCAATGAACTATTTTTGCAGGAAGTATTAAAATCTCAGAACCTTAAAGGATTGATACTGATGGGTTTGTTTGTCGCTGTGGTATATTTTGGAGAGAGGAAAACGTTTAATGATTATAAAAACGGATAATTATATGGATGTGAAAATTGTAAACCGCTCCAGGCATCCTCTGCCGGCTTATGGAACGCCTTTGTCGGCGGGAATGGACCTGAGGGCCCACCTGGACAAACCAATTACATTAAAACCCCTGGAGAGAAGGCTCGTGCCCACAGGTCTTTATATGGAGCTACCAGAAGGCTTTGAGGCGCAGATAAGACCAAGAAGCGGACTGGCCCTTAAAAAGGGCATATCAGTGGCGAATAGTCCGGGAACCATTGATGCAGATTACAGGGGAGAGATTGGTATCATCCTGATTAATCTTTCCGATGTTAGTTTTGTAATAAATAATGGAGAGAGGATTTGTCAGATGGTGATTAATAAGGTGGAAAAGGTATCATGGACACAGGTAGCGTCACTGGAGGATTCGGAAAGAGGAGCTGGAGGATTCGGACATACGGGGAGTCAATAATTTTCATTTATATAGTATGAGTGTCAGCAGTGGTCATAAAATGATAAAGAGTATTAGAATAGGGATTGTTGCATGTTGGATGCTTCTTTCGGTCAGTATAAACTGCATGGGGCAGAAGAGAGAAGGGAATAACGACTACCAGTATGCACTCATCGAGGCCGTAAAGCAAAAGAACCTGGGAAACTTTCCTGAAGCGGTAAAACTTTACAGGCTGGTTATCAAGGATAAACCGGATTGCCAGGTTGCATATTATGAGCTTGGAACCATCTACCTGATGACCAAACAGGTTGATCTGGCCCGAAAGAATTTGGAAATAGCCTACTCTCTAGACCCTGACAATCAATGGTATACGCTAGCTTACCTGAACGCTCTTGGTGCTGATGAAGATTATAGTACCATGACAAAGATCCTAAAGGAGAAGAAGAAGAATGATCCCGAGGAAGTGGAATGGGAGTACCAGCTGGCCACTGTCTATTTTACCAGCGGAAAGGCCAAAAAGGCAATAAAGATCCTTGAAAAGATAGAAGAAGAGAGGGGTTTCAGTGAAAAAATTACCCTGCTGAAGGCCTCCATATATGAGAGTGAACAGAACTATGAACTGGCAAAAGAGGAGATAGAAAAGGTGATGATTCTTTTTCCGGAAGCCATACAGTTCAGAATTGTAGCGG
>JAUVKN010000308.1 GCA_030596245.1 Bacteroidia bacterium
AATCCCCTCCCCAAGAGGTGGCCACCCCAAATAAAAGGACAATACCAACAATTCTACTCGTACAATGCCCTAAATAACCCTCAAAATTGTACATTCACTCGGTATCCCGGCCCTTCCGGACCTCCCACCCGGTTCCTCCCCCCATAGACGGGTTGCCCCAAGAGGACCCTTTATCTGAAATATTATTTCCCTCAAATAATATCCCGATCTCCAAAAATTTCCGATAACAAAATTGACTACCCCCTTGTACCGTACATTACCATGGGGGTGCTACACGGATAATTTTTAATCTGAAATAATATTTTGCACCTCCATGATAGAAAGTGGATTTTTTTTTGAAATGAAAAATTGCACGGCCAGATAGTGCTTCTGGTATAGAAGATGGTTGATCACAAACTGGTGAGATCATGCTGGTATGGACCTCTGAACAACCCCATGCTAAGCGACCTTGAATTATGACCATTTATTGGGACGCTTCCGCATGAAAATGATCCAGATACCTGACAAAATGCCTTACAAAAAATTTAGATGAAATCTACATAAAGCACTGTCACTGCGATACAGAGCATGTGAGATAACCTCAGCTGAATCACGAAAGTAATCACGAAGTGATCACGAAAGTAATCACCACCCTCTAAGAACCTCGATCAGAAATGGTCGGGGTTTTTTGTTGCAATACTATAAATGAAGAGAAGACTATGACATTTCTTTCAGGAAATCTGCACTGGGCTAAAATGTTTCCGGTGCCATTTCAACAAAGAAGTTTTTCACACCGCCAACTTTTGCCGCTTCGAAGAAATCATTCCAATCAACAATTCACTAGGTGAAGAAAATTTACATCAGGTAATCTATATTAACATATATTTAAGCAATGGGAAAAAGGAATTTGTTAACAGCCTCTTTATTGATGGCAGGATTGGTATTGCTTATCAACCGTAGTACTTACAGTCAGTTAACCACACAATTCAATCAAAACATTGAAAAGATGGCCATTGACAGGGTGGTCAATGATGGTGACGATATTGTGGTGATTGATATGGAGTTTGAGACTGATATTGATTACCGGCTGAACACCTCCGGTGGAGAGATGTTCGATAACCTGCATCCATTTGTGGGTGGCCATGAGAAAATGGCTGTACGCTGGTTTGAAGCGCTTCAGGAAGTACTGCCCAGACCCAACCGGATTTCAAAAGAGATCTCAGATTCCGACTCAAATACAATTGACTTTGATCCCGGCAACCGGGTTAAAGTCGGGCTTGTGGCACTTTATAGTTTTACCGAGGGAAAAGGAAATCGGGTTTACGATGTATCAGGTGTGGGATCCCCCCTGGACCTATACATTAATTATGAAGGAAACATCATCTGGGATTCGGTACAGGGACTGGAGGTTACCCGCAAGGCTATCCTGATCCCCTCAGATATGAACATGAAGGTGATTGACTCATGCATGGCATCCAATGCCATCTCTTTGGAAACATGGATCAGAACCGGGAACATTGAACAGGATGGTCCGGCACACATAGTCAGTGTATCAGACCCGCTGGAATCAGGAATCACCATATCACAGGAGTTTTTTCCGGATCCAATGACTACCTTTAATGTGGCTGGAAAAGGCAGATACATACGCATTCAACTTTCAGATTCGCAGAATATTTGTCTGGCCGAACTTATGGTCATGGGCAGTCATTTAAAAACTCCTTAGTCCGGATATGTTATGAAAAAACTTACCACACTCCTTATGTCGTTAATGATCCTTACCGGTTGTCCAAATACAGACGAAATAACTGAAAGGGTAAACGTTAAAATCAATGTTGTGGGATTAGAATTCCAATCGGATGGACCCGATTCACTCAAATCAGCGCCGGTGGATATTTTCAATGATTTTGAGCATAACTATGCCCATACAGAATTAAACTTTTATCGGGAGGGAGCCAGCTATACATTCAGTACTGGAAGCATTGGGCAGGGACTTGCCACGTACATCTCTGTTGGGACTTATCAGTTCTATGGCTGGGGCGGATATGCATCACCCTCAGGTACTCCGGAATTGTCATTCAGTATACCTGATCAGGAAGTTGTGGTAGAGACCGGTTCAACCTCCATTGATCTGGAGGCGGACGTAGATTGTAGCCTCATCCTGATAGCTGATATTCACAATCAGATAGAATCGGCGGTTATAAGCGGTGGTGCTGGTTACCCAGTAGCTTTCTTTCAGGTTGGGATCTACCGGTATATTTATGTCGCACCTGAATCCCCGTATCAGGCGCATATCATTAAAAAGAATGGTTCTGAGCTGGTAATAGACTTAAAGGATCTCAACACCGGGACAACATACATGGTTGAGATTACAATGGATTAGTTACTCGATAAGTCCCAGCTTCTTAGCCCTGGCTTCCCAGTTCTTTCTGGCCAGAACCTGCATGTCTTCCACATTGTCCATTTCATCTACAATTTCCAGGCCTATAAGGGTTTCAAAGACATCCTCCATGGTAACCAGTCCGCTGACCATCCCATATTCATCCACCACGATGGCAATATGCGCCTTTAATTCAATAATTTTGGAGAAGAGACGGATGATGGGTGTATCTTCATTGACGATAGTGATTGGACGGGCAATGGTTTTCAAAGGCTTTTTCCCCTCTTTGTCAATGATCATTTCCATCACTTCATCCTTCAATACAAAACCAGTGAACTGATTCAGTTCCTTTTGATAGATCGGGATTCGTGAAAAGGTAATTTCCGGGTTACTCTCGTAAAACTCTTCAATGGGGGTATTCTCCTCAGCGGCTTTGATTACAATTTGAGGGGTCATGATACTTTTCACAAGGATGCTCTGGAACTTCATTAGGTTCTGAAGGATCCGCGATTCCTCATTCTCAATGACCCGATCCTCAATGACAGAATCGGTAATTGCTTTAAACTCTAATTTACTGATCCTTACTTCACCCACCTTATCCTTTTTCAACCGGCGGGTGATAAAATTGGTAAAGATAATAAATGGATAGAGGGGCGAATAGATCATGATCCTGAGTGTGATTACCATAAAACGGCTCAGCTCTTTCCAATAGATTGCCCCCAGCGTTTTTGGAATAATCTCCGATCCAATGAGGATCACCAGGGTAAGAATCAATGATGCAAGGGTCAGGTATTCGTTCCCCCATATTTCCTGGACCTGAGAACCCACACCTGCAGCACCAATGGTATGTGCGAAAGTGTTCAGGGTAAGAATGGCGGATAGTGGCAGGTCAATATTTTTTTTGTAATGATCCAGTGTTGTGGCAAACTTCTTACCCTCTTTCAGTTTCATATTGATGAAAATGGATGATGTACTCAGAAGCGCTGCCTCCAGAATCGAGCAAAGGAAAGAAAAGACCAGGGCTATCCCCATGTATGCAAAAAGTATTCCCATACTACCTACAAAGATAATTTTTCTGTCAAATAATCACTATCCGGATCACCTCTCCCTGGTCACTCTTCAAAAAGTACAGGCCCGCAGGAAAAGAAGAGAGGTCAAGGTGATTGGCATCCATTTTCACTTTTACCAGGATTCCCTGCCGGTTGTATAACTGAACACTCCTGGTGTGACTGAACTGCAGTATACCATTCGATACTGGATTGGGATAGACCTTGAACTCTCCCTCTGCCATTGACGGTGTTGTGCCAGTGTTCACGGAATATCTATTGCTCCATCCCGGGGTTGGATCAGTAAAGTTGGTCCATGAGTTTACTCCATCATTCACACGGCCGGTTGATACACTTGCATGCTGGTATGTGGATACCAGCGTATCGATATAAACATACCTGTCAAGTACCTTTCTGGCCAGCCCGATCCGAGTTCCCTCAGGAACCAGTGTGAAGTCCAGGTGTAACAGCCCCTGACCCTCCTGGTGATCGGTCCAGAGCAACAGGAAGCCTCCGGGTGGAATGGTCGTTGATCCGGGATCGGTATCGGGTATCCTGTATTTATCGGGATGGGGCAGGCTATCTGTAACGTATAGTCCACCTATATCTATGGCATATTCATTGTTATTGAACAGCTCAATCCAGTTGCCATCAAGGTATTCTGCCGTAGAATTTACTGATGGATCACCCGCCCTGAATTCATTGATATAGAGCCTTACATACTCATTTTTAATATTGCTGTTACCAGGTGTCGAATTCATGGAGAGCCAGGTATTTTCGCCATCGGGATACCTGCTTAGTGAGGTGTTCACAAGGATCTCACTGTAGGTCAGCGAATCAATAAAGTCCACTCCATTGTACTGGAGTAATCCTACCTGCTCTCCTCCCCTTTTCAATCCGAAACTCAGATGCAAAATACCCTGCCCCGACTGTTTGTCAGCCCACAACACAATATATCCTTTGGAAGGAATGGTGGTGGAATCCGAAGCGGTGGTCGGGATCCTGTACTGTGTCCCGTTGGCCAGAGTGTCTGTGATAAACAGTCCACCAATATCAACCGGTACATCATTGTCATTGTAAAGCTCTATCCAGTCGTCATACTCCCCATAACTATCTGACAATAGATGCTGGTTGCTCGAGGAGAACTCGTTGATGAAGATCCCCGTGACTGGATCGTAGAGATTGGCACTGCCCGGGGTTGATGGAACAGAAAGCCATTGGTCATCCCATGCCATAAAACGGCTTGTGGAGGCATTGAGGTATT
>JAUVKN010000331.1 GCA_030596245.1 Bacteroidia bacterium
TAATATTTTCTCTATTATTCATTCAGATGTAAACTGTTATCCATAACTTTAGCGTTTCATTTAAAAAGCGCGTAATGATCCGAAAAGCACTCACCCTCTCCATCATGCTGTTTGGTGTGGCTATTACCGGTATGGCTCAGGAAGCCTGGTCGCTGGAAAACTGCATTCAGTATGCCATGGAGAATAATATACAGATCAAGCAATCGGTTCTAAACACCGAATATAACGAAAACCTGCTGAAGCAATCAAAACTCGGTCAGATCCCAAACCTGAATGCCAGTTCTAACTACTCCTTTTCCTGGGGGCGTGCCCTGGACCAGACCACATACCAATTTACAGACGATCAGCAGATCCACTCTTTGAGTATGGGATTTAGCTCATCGGTGAACCTGTTCAGTGGTTTGCGGGTAAGGAATACAATTCTTCAGAACGAGCTGAACCTGATGGCCAGTTACGAAGATGTGGAGAAGATAAAAAATGACATTTCGCTGAATATTGCTGCAGCCTATCTTTCTATCATGTTCAACCAGGAGTTGCTTGCCGTGACTGTAAGCCAGATGGAGATTACAGGACAACAGGTGGAACGAACCCAGAAAATGGTAGATGCAGGGAAACTGGCCAGGTGGAACCTTCTTGAGCTTGACGCACAATATGCCTCTGAGGAACTAAACCTGGTGAACGCTGAAAATCAGCTATCAATTTCTTTGCTCAATCTTCAGCAGATCCTGGCTCTTCCCATCGATACAGCATTTGGTATTGACATCCCAGACCTAGCCGACCCGGATGAGAATCCATTGGCCATCAGTGCCCTGGAAGTTTATCGGATCGCCGAACTGGAGATGCCTCAGATCAAGAGTGCAGAATTGGCTAAGGAGAGTTCCGAGAAAGGACTCAAGATTGCCAAAGGTGGACGGTCTCCGCAACTCTATCTTTCAGCCAACTACAATTCAGGCTATTCTGACATCCGCGAGCAGGTAGTTGAGCTTGGAGATCCCCAGCAGATTCCCATTGGGATCACACAAAATAGTGGAGACCCTGTATTATCTTATCCGCAGCAGATCCCGGTTTATGGCGCATACCCTTTCTTTGAGCAGATGAGGGATAATACATCTGCCGGTGTGGGGCTGGGGCTATCCATTCCCATATTCAACGGTTGGCAGGTCAACGGCAGCATTGCCAATGCCAGGATTGCCCTGGAAAATTCAAACCTCGAACTTCAGAATAAAAAACTTACACTTTATGCCAGTATACAGCAGGCCTATGCAGATGCCCTTGCTGCACTCAAAAAGTTCAATGCCACTGAGCGAGCCTTGATCTCCATGGAGGAGTCTTTCAAATACACAGAGAAAAAATTTGAAGTTGGGCTGGTCAATACCGTGGATTATAACATGTCCAAAAATCAGCTCACTGCCACGCAGTCAGATCTGCTCCAGGCGAAATACGATTTTATATTCAGAATTAAAATACTCAACTTCTATAAGGGAGATCCCATCACACTTTAAATTCCCCGGAACCAATGAAATCAAAGAAATTACTACTTATTATAGGAATCATAGCCGTAGTGCTTATTGTTGTGCTGGCCATAGGAAAAAAACAGGGTTGGTTTGGAAACGAAGGCTACCTGAAAGTAGCCATAGAAAAAGGAATAGATAGAGAAATTGTGGAGATTATCACCGCCAACGGCAAGATTCAACCCGAGACAGAAGTTACCATATCTCCCGATGTGTCCGGTGAAATCGTTGATCTTATAGTAAAGGAAGGAGATGAGGTAGTGAAAGGGCAGTACCTGCTCAAGATCAAGCCCGAAGCTTATCAAATGGCCAGAAACCGGGCTGAAGCCTCCCTAAACAGTTCAAAAGCAAGGCTAAAGCAGTCCGAATCACGACTGGAACTAGCCAGCCTTGATTACAAAAGGACCAGCCGGTTATATGAGGAGCAGGCCATATCTGAGGCAGAATTCGAACAATCCCTGACCAACTATAATACTGCGCTGGCTGAAAAAGAAGCCGCCGAATTTTCGGTGCAAAGTGCCAAAGCCACCCTTGACGAGGCCGATGAAAGCCTGATGAAGACCTCCATCCATGCACCAATGACCGGAACCATTTCCAGGCTTTCGGTGGAACTGGGAGAACGTGTGGTCGGAACCTCTATGATGGCCGGGACTGAAATGCTTCGAATTGCGGACCTGAACCGCATGGAAGTGGAAGTAGAGGTGAATGAAAATGATATTGTTCGGGTATCCAATTGGGATACGGCTCTCATTGAGGTTGATGCATATCCCGACACCAGGTTTCTGGGAGTGGTTTCTGAAATCCCTGTTTCTGCGAACACCACAGGTGTTACCACCGACCAGGTAACCAATTTCAATGTAAAAGTTCTGTTGCTGCCGGAATCCTATGCTGACAAAATTTCTGAAGCTAATCCCTATCCCCTGAGGCCAGGTATGTCAGCCACAGCCGATATACAGACTGACAGCAGAACGGGTATTTACTCCATTCCCATACAGGCAGTAACCACCCGGATGGATACAGCCGGGGCTGAATTATTTCATCAATCTGAAGAACAACATAACGGCCAGGTAAGTTCCGATGGTACGGTTTCTTCCACTACTGAGAATATCCCGATTGAACCAACCAGTGATGAGCCGATGGTTGTTGTATTCACGGTATCGGAAGGCAAGGCCTGGATGAAGAGGGTGAAAACTGGTATCCAGGACAACAGCTACATAGAGATCACTGAAGGCCTCGACCCTGAAGAGGAGGTTGTTGTGGCTCCCTATTCGGCCATCTCCAGACAGCTGAAAAACGACTTTAATGTGGAGGTTGTCACAGAAGAGGAGTTGTTCGAAGGAAATAAAAAAAATAAGAAGTAGCCCCCTATGACCGGGCCATTGATTCTTCATATTGAAACAGCCACTGACATTTGTTCGGTAGCGCTTTCAGAAGGGGATCAACAACTTTCATTGGTAGAGAGTGGTCCCGAGCGTTCGCATGCCACACTGCTAAATCAATTTATCAGAAAGGTATTTGAGGAGAGTGGAAGATCGCTGGATGGAATGGATGCAGTTGCTGTCAGCAAGGGCCCCGGTTCATATACAGGTCTTCGCATCGGCGTATCTACCGCCAAAGGGCTTGCCTATGCACTTGAGAAGCCCCTCCTCTCTTCAGGTACATTGGATAACATGGCATACGGTGCATTGGATCACCCATCCATTCAGGAATTAGCCAGAAAACATGGGGAGGATCTGCTGCTTTGTCCCATGTTGGATGCCAGGAGGATGGAGGTCTTTTCATGTTTTTATTCAACTGATATGATTGTCGTTAGAAAGGTTTCTGCAGATGTTATAGACAACGACAGTTACAGAGGACTCCTTGATAAGCACCATATCTGTTTCTTTGGAAACGGGTCCTATAAGTGTGAAGAGGTGCTGGATCATCCCCATGCTCATTTCATTCAAGGATTAAATCCCTCTGCTGGTCAGATGATCATCCCGGCACTCGGTCGGTTTAAACAAAAGCAATTTGAAGATGTAGCTTACTTTGAACCCTTCTACCTTAAAGATTTCGTTGCCACCATTCCGAGAAAAAAGGTGCTATGACCAGAACAGTAATAAAACAATATATTGATATATTGTAACTATTTAGCTGGTATCTAAAAGTAAAGAAAATCTGGGGGTTATCAACAATTAGTTCACCAATTCACTACGGATATTTTCCCGATTCTCTCAAAAGCAAACATTACTAACAATTGTTAGGAATATTCTCAT
>JAUVKN010000302.1 GCA_030596245.1 Bacteroidia bacterium
GAGGAGTCTAAAGAGGAACCTAAAACCGAGGAACCAAAAGAAGAGGAACCCCAACCGAAGGATCTGAAGCCGGAGGCGAAGAACACCGAGGAGCCAACCGAAGAGGAACCAAAGGCTGAACCCAAGAAGCCTGCCAAAAAAGTAGCCAAACCGAAGGCGAAGAAAACCACTGATTCATCATTGGAGACTGGTGTTGAAGATTTTGACTGGGAAGAGTTTTCGGCTGATGAGCTTGAGACCACAGAGGATCAATCCAAATTCGAAGAAATGTATTCCGAGACCCTCTCGACCATATCCGAGAATGAGGTAATCGATGGAATTTTGATCTCCATGAACAACCGTGAGGTCGTCATAAATATTGGATACAAGTCTGAAGGAGTGATCTCCCTCAGCGAATTCCGGTATGATCCTGACCTTAAGGTAGGTGACACAGTTGAGGTTTACGTGGATAGCCAGGAGGACAAAAAAGGTCAACTGGTACTTTCCCATAAGAAAGCCAGGGCCATGCGTTCATGGGACCGGGTCAACCAGGCGCTTGACCAGGATGAGGTTATTAAAGGCTTCATTAAATGCCGTACCAAGGGTGGTATGATTGTGGATGTATTCGGAATTGAGGCATTCCTGCCAGGATCACAGATCGATGTGAAACCCATCAGAGATTATGATGCCTACGTTGGTAAGAATATGGAATTCAAGGTAGTTAAGATCAACCATGAATTCAAGAACGTAGTTGTATCCCATAAAGCACTGATCGAAGAGGAGCTGGAACAGCAGAAGAAGGAGATCATTGCCAAACTTGAGAAGGGACAGGTACTGGAAGGTACTGTGAAAAATATTACTTCCTACGGTGTATTTATAGATCTGGGTGGTGTGGATGGACTGATTCATATTACCGACCTCTCCTGGGGTCGTGTGAACCATCCTGAAGAGATCGTTGAACTGGATCAGAAATTGAACGTAGTTATTCTTGATTTTGATGATGATAAGAAGCGTATTGCACTTGGATTGAAGCAATTGACTCCGCATCCTTGGGATTCTTTGGATGAAGCCATGAAGATAGGTGATCAGGTGAAGGGACGGGTAGTAGTGATGGCCGATTACGGTGCATTTGTTGAGATTGCTGCCGGTGTGGAAGGATTGATCCACGTATCTGAAATGTCATGGTCGCAGCACTTGAGAAGCGCTCAGGAATTCATGAAAGTTGGTGATGTGGTCGATGCAGTGATCCTTACCCTGGACCGTGAAGAACGCAAGATGTCATTGGGTATTAAGCAGCTTAAGGCAGATCCATGGGATAAGATAGATGAAAAGTATGAAGTCGGATCGAAACATACTGCCAAAGTTCGTAACTTTACTAACTTCGGTGTTTTCGTTGAGATCGAGGAGGGTGTCGATGGTTTGATTCATATTTCGGACCTGTCATGGACCAAGAAGATCAAGCATCCGGCAGAATTCACTGCAATAGCTGCCGATATTGAGGTAGCGGTGCTTGAAATTGACAAAGAAAACCGCCGCCTGAGTCTCGGGCACAAACAACTTGAAGAGAACCCCTGGGATGTCTTTGAGAGCGTATTTGGAGTCGATTCAATCCATGAAGGAACGATCATTGATTTAATGGATAAAGGAGCCGTGATTGCCCTACCTTATGGGGTAGAAGGATTTGTCACTCCAAAACATCTTGTAAAAGAGGATAGTAGCCCGGTGAAGGTGGATGAGAAGTTAGATTTTAAGGTAATTGAGTTCAATAAGTCCGCAAAAAAGATTATCTTGTCTCATAGTCGTATCCACGAAGATGAGAAGAAATCTTCAGTACGTAGTGTCAAGCAGAGTGAAGGAGCAGAGGTAAGGAAAGCCACCAGGAAATTGAAAACCAACCTGGAAAAAACCACCCTCGGTGACATCTCTGCATTGGCAGCTTTGAAATCTGAGATGGAAGAGAAACAGAAGATTGAAAAGAAGAAACAATCTAACAGCGCTGGAGACGATATGGCAGAGTAAAGAAAAATCCTTAATAATAATTAATTCAGCTATGGAATTCAAGATTGATAAGTTTGAGAACCACACTTTGATCAAAGTATTGGAGGAAAAACTGGACACACACATTGCTCCAACACTTAAGTCCGAGTTGGTACTTGTATCAGGGAATGGTGAGAAAAATATCGTTCTTGACCTGGACAATTGCAGGTACTGTGATTCTTCGGGCCTGAGTGCTATTCTTGTGGCGAATCGTCTTTGTAAGAATGCAAATGGCACTTTTGTGCTCACAGGTTTGAATGATGCTGTTGAAAGGCTAATCACCATTTCGCAGCTTGATACTGTTCTCAATATTGCAAATTCCCTGGAAGAGGCAGTTACTCTGATCAAAGAGGCCGGATAATTTAGTCTCAGGTGTCATTTGAATTAACCATACTGGGTAGCAGTTCGGCACTGCCTACCTCGAAACGTTTTCCGACCGCTCATTTACTAAAAGTAGATGAGCGGTTTTTTTTAATTGATTGTGGGGAAGGGACACAAATCCAGTTACGGAAGTTTGGATTAAATCCATCCAGGATCCATCATATTTTCATTTCACACATGCATGGTGACCATGTTTTCGGTCTCTTTGGATTGCTCTCCACAATGGGTATGATGGGCAGGAAAGTCGCGGTGAACTTGTATGGGCCTGACAGGTTGAAGGATATGATGAAACAACACCTGGCCTTCTTTGGTGCCTTGCCGTTTGAACTTAATTACCGCTCCCCGGCTCCCGGGAATGAAGGGTGTTTTTTTGAAGATGAAAAGCTCACCGTGCATGCGATTCGTTTGAAGCACAGAACGGAGACCTTTGGATACCTTTTCAGGGAGAAGAAAAAGTTGCTCAATGTTAGAAAGGAAAAGATCCAGGCATATAGTCTGGGGATCGCCGACCTTGTGAGGGTAAAACAGGGGAAAGATTTCATTACCGGAGAAGGAAAAGTAATTCCCAACAGCAAACTAACGTTCCCTGCTTATCGACAACGGAGCTATGCTTATATTTCAGATACGGCCTTCGATCCCAAACTGGCGGAGCAGGTCAGAGGAGTGGATCTATTGTTTCACGAGGCTACTTTTTCAGCTAAGGATGAGAAATTAGCATCAGAAACCATGCACTCCACAGCATCTCAGGCAGCGACGATCGCGAAGAAAGCAGAAGTTCATAAATTATTGATCGGCCATTTCTCAAGCAGGTACAGGGATCATTCTCATCTGGTGGAGGAGGCCAGGAGGGTTTTCGACAATACGGTGGGTGTTAATGACGGTGACGTTTATTCCTTACCCCTGGAGAGGAGTTCCACAGAATAAAATATTATTTTTGCATCATTTACTCAGATAAACCATTCTACAGGTGACGGAAAAAATATTAATACTGGATTTCGGATCACAATATACACAGTTGATTGCCCGAAAAGTGAGGGAGCATAATGTGTACTGCGAAATCTATCCCTACAACAATTTCCCTGCGCCAGACAACTCCGTCAAAGGGGTGATCCTTTCAGGCAGTCCATTTTCAGTGAGGGACGAGCATGCTCCCATCCCTGATCTTAAAGGGATCAAAGGAAACTTTCCGTTGTTGGGGATATGTTACGGAGCTCAATATCTGTCTCATAAATATGGAGGGGAAGTGAATCAATCAGATTCCCGCGAATATGGCAGGGCCAGGTTGAATTTTATCAACACAACCCATCCACTTCTAAGAAATCTGAAAAACAATACACAGGTCTGGATGTCACACGGGGACACCATTGATTCCCTTCCTTCCGGCTATGAA
This sequence comes from Bacteroidia bacterium, assembly GCA_030596245.1. GTDB lineage: Bacteria > Bacteroidota > Bacteroidia > Bacteroidales. The sequence goes on from JAUVKN010000302.1 coordinate 3,788, forward strand.
GTGATAGCCAGTACTGAGGATGTAAAAGTGGGTGCATATGCAGCCACCGGGGAACACACTTTTGGGTTGCAGTTTCACCCTGAAGTATACCATACCACCGATGGTAAAACCATCCTGTACAATTTCCTTGGAGAAATATGTGGTTGTACAATGGACTGGACACCGGAGACATTTGTGGAAAGCACAGTGAAAGATCTTGGCGAGAAGTTGGGCAATGACCGGGTGGTGATGGGATTGTCGGGGGGAGTGGATTCTACCGTGGCTGCCATCCTGCTGCACCATGCCATCGGTGCAAACCTTATCTGTATTTTTGTGGACAATGGGTTGCTTAGAAAAAATGAGTTTAGCTCAGTCCTTGAGTCCTATAAGGAGTTGGGATTGAATGTTATTGGAGTGAATGCCAGCGAATTGTTTATCACTGATCTAAAGGGAATTACCGATCCTGAAGCGAAAAGAAAGAGTATAGGAAAAAATTTCATTAAAATCTTTGAGCAGGAGGCCCGGAAGCTGGAAAATGTTGACTGGTTGGGTCAGGGAACGATTTATCCCGATGTAATCGAATCGGTTTCGGTCAATGGTCCGTCGCAGACCATCAAGTCGCACCACAATGTGGGTGGGCTTCCCGAAAAAATGCATCTGAAGGTGGTAGAACCTTTGAGACTGTTGTTTAAAGATGAGGTGAGAAGGGTGGGGAAGGCCCTTAAGATTCCCTCCTCTTTTCTGAAGCGTCATCCATTCCCGGGACCCGGTCTGGGGATCCGGATCCTGGGTGAGATTACCCCTGAGAAGATCCGTTTGGTCCAGGAAGCCGATGATATTTATATCAAGGCACTGCACAAGTTCGGATTGTATGACCGAATATGGCAGGCGGGTGCCATCCTGCTTCCGGTTCAATCTGTGGGAGTAATGGGTGATGAACGCACTTATGAATTCGTTGTAGCCCTCAGGGCTGTGACCTCAACTGACGGAATGACTGCCGATTGGGGACACCTGCCACATGAGGTGTTAAGTCGTGTCTCCAACGATATTATCAACAAGGTGAGGGGGATCAACAGGGTAGTATACGATATCAGTTCAAAACCTCCGGCTACCATTGAATGGGAATAAAT
>JAUVKN010000231.1 GCA_030596245.1 Bacteroidia bacterium
GCCATGCCTGCCAGGATCAGCCTGATCAAAGGGGACATCACCCAACTTGAAGTGGATGCCATTGTCAATGCAGCCAACCGAACCCTGCTGGGCGGAGGTGGTGTGGATGGTGCCATTCACCGGTCAGCCGGGCCTGCACTACTGGAGGCCTGCCGCAAATTGAACGGGTGTAACACAGGTGATGCAAAAATTACCGAAGGATTTCAATTGTCAGCCAGGTTTGTGATCCATACTGTGGGACCCGTCTGGGCCGGAGGGGTCAGGAACGAACCCGAACTGTTGCGGCAGTGTTATCTTCGCAGCCTGCAACTGGCCACAGATCATCAACTAAAAACCATAGCCTTCCCCAACATCTCGACCGGTGTGTACGGATTCCCCAAAGCAAAGGCTGCAGAGATTGCCATTGATGCAGTAAAATCTTTCCTGGAACAGCCGGGATCGCTGGAAGAGGTTCTATTTGTTGTATTTGATGATGAGAACGAAGCCCTTTACAATACACTTCTCGAATAACCTAAGCCTTATTTTAACTTTTGAGACAGACTCTTAAGGGACGTCTTAATTTTATGAAGATCGAAATAAAATTCTGAACGGAAGCCTACAATACGTTGCGCAGCAGCGTATTTAAGCGAGGTTTGAATATTATGAAGATCGAAATAAAATTCTGAACGGAAGCCTACAATACGTTGCGCAGCAGCGTATTTAAGCGAGGTTTGAATATAATGAAGATCGAAATAATATTCAGAACGGAAGCCTACAATACGTTGTGCAGCAGCGTATTTAAGCGACGTTTGAATATAATGAAGATCGAAATATGAAGATCGAAAGTGACTTTTGACAGCCTCGCTTAGAACATATACCCGATCCCGATGCCATACCTGAAATTACTAAATCCAAATTTCACTTCGGCGGAACCAGATACAGGAATCGATATGGGATCCATTCCCAGGTATTCGAGCCTTTTATTGATCTCCTCCTCGAGCAGTGGAATAATATCTTCAGCAAAATCCGAATCCACCTCAAAGTTCAGCTTTTGAAAGGATTTTCTCGGTCCCATGAACATTAAATCGATTACAAATCTCTTTTTTATAACCAGCTGGTATCCCAGCTGAAACCCGATCCCCATCTCCCGCATTGCCCCTGTTGCACCCACATCCATATACTTATCCCCATCCCAAAAGTGTACACTCAGATCGCCATACAACCTGGTATATCTTGAATATACGCCCCCGTACAGACCTGACCTTTCGTCGGGACATTCGCATGGCTTAAAGTAATACCTTGCCTCCGGAGTGAAAGAGTAGCCCCTGAGTCCGCCGGCTTTACTGGCTACCACAAAACTTCCCAGACCCAGTATTTTGGGTATACCACCCCCCCACTTATATCCGCTTCCCATCTGAAATGACCAGCGCTCATTGATCTGACGTTCATACTGGATAGAAATGTTGTGGAAGTACAGTGCAGCCATGTTTAATTTTATTGAATTCAGATACGTGCTATCCCCGGTAGACTGGGAATAAGCCGACACAGTACAGATGACTGATATGGAAATCGCGAATAGAGAGTTCTTCAACATGGCCCGTTTGTTTATTTTCACTAATTTTATTCTTCAGGTCAAACAATTAGTTCATCAACCTGTTTTATTAACGAAATATATTGATAAAAATAGAACCCATGAAACGAATCATCATCTTTCTAATCGCGTTTATGCTGGCCACCCCGGCCTTTTCACAGGAACTCAGCAAAAAAGAACGGAGACAAATGGAGAAAGAACTGAAAAAGGAGCAGCAGGCTGAGGAAGCTGCCCAGAAAGCTGCATTGGTGAACCTGATGGTACACTATCAGCGTTTTATACTGGAGGCCGACAAATTAAGGGATAAGAGGGGCAATACTGTGAATGTCTCTGCCACACTCAATTTCATTGCAGCCGACTCTACCAGCGGCGTTATCCAGGTGGGTAGTAACTCCTACGTGGGTATGAATGGAGTAGGTGGCATCACTGTGGATGGACCTCTTTCCAACTATACCTATTCTGTGAGTGAGAAAAGCGGCTACTATAACGTGACCTATAACCTTAGAACAACCGTTGGTACCTATGATGTAAGATTGAGTATAGCCCCCGATGGAAGGGCCGATGCTACAGTCAGCTCCAGTTGGCCGGGCAAGCTCAATTATTCAGGATATATTGTACCCATTGCCACTTCAAGGGTATACCAGGGTACATCCTATTAGCAGCCGGAATCAGTTACTCCTCCAGCTTATAGAGGAACCGTTTGATGCTTCGCTTGGGTGTCTTCTCAAACTCAGAGTCGTGAATATGGATCTTTAACAGGGATTCGTATGCCGTCAACTGCTGGTTGATCGCTTTCCTGTTCTCCTCCATCCTGGCTTCCAGTTTTTCAGCCACTCCATCAGCTTTCACCTGGTCAGCATCAGGGTAAACCAATGCTTCCAGTTTATGATTGCTGTTCATCAGAACTACAGCTTCACTGATATAAGGCATGTTCACCAGCCTCGCTTCAATCTCCTCAGGGTAGATATTCTGTCCCGATGGCCCAAGCAACATACTATTATTTCGTCCCTTAATATAAATAAACCCATCCTTGTCGGTCACACCCAGATCCCCGGTATGTAACCAGCCATCGGCATCGACAGTAGCCTTTGTGGCCTCCTCATTCTTGTAATAACCCTCCATAAGGTTCTCTCCCTTCACCAGGATCTCACCCGGTACATTGAAAGGATCGGCCGAGTCGATCTTGAGTTCCATCACATCCAGGATCTTTCCACTGGATGCTTTCCGGGTGGTAGCCCACCCGTCATAAGAGATCAGTGGCCCGCACTCGGTCATCCCATAACCAATGGTATAGGGGAACTTTATCTTTGTCATGAACGCTTCCACCTCAGCACTAAGAGCCGCACCACCCAGGATAGCTTCCCTGAAATTTCCCCCAAATGATTGAAACAACTTTTTTCTGATGGCTCCATAGATCACACCACTGATCCCCGGTATTTTTGTCAGCACCCTCATGGATCCTTTCTGAAGGGTGGGAAGTACCTTCTTTTTATACAGCTTTTCAAAAAAGAGAGGAACAAACATGATCAGATGGGGTTTTACCTCATCAAAAGCTTTAAGGATCACCGGGGTGGCCGGCAGCTTGCCCAGGATGGTCACATGAACCCCTACCGCCATGGGAAACAGTAAATCAAAAGCACAGCCATAACAGTGTGCCAGGGGAAGAATAGCCAGCATCCGCTCACCCGGATTCAGCTCCATATTTTGCATGGCGAAAATAATATTACCGGCCAGGCTATTGGCCGAAAGGACCACTCCTTTGCTGAATCCCGTGGTACCAGAGGTGTAATTGATTTCAACCACTTCACTGTTGTCGACCTTTGCATATTTGATGTGCTCCCGCGTAAACACACCCTCATATTTCTTGCGGAACTGCTCATCCAACTGTTCACAGGCCATCCTGAACTGTTCCGAAGGTTTGCCCGAGAGAATATCGAAATCCTCCATGGAGAGGATAGCCTTCACTGCTTTCAAATCTTCCTCCGAGAGGGTTTCCATGATCTGCCTGTCAACGATCAGCATCACCGAATCGGAATGGTTGATGATGGTTTGTGCATCATCCGGTTTGAAATCGGACAGAATGGGAACAACTACTGCTCCATAGGTAAATACACTCATAAAGGAGATGCACCAGTTGGCAGAGTTCTTCCCGAACACTGCAATCTTATCTCCCTTCTTAATATCCATGGCTTCATACATCAGATGCAGGCGGGCCACCTGTTTGGCCACCTCACTATAGGTATAGGAAATACCTTTGTAGTCGGACAGGGCTGGCAATTCCCAATTCTGGTTAAAACTTTTTTCGTACAGCTGAATGAAATTTTGTTGGATCATGGTCAGGGTAGTTTATGTTCAGGTTAAATATATTCAATTCCCTGAGATGTTAAAAAACTATTGACGCAATCAACACCTGCTACAGGACATAATTAAACAATAGCTCTATCTTTGCAACGTCTTTCACAGGTATATACTAAACAAGGAATTTCATGATCTATTTCTTCCAGATCCAGGAGAGTAAAATCATAGCATTAGAGACTCAATCCCAACTCAATCAAAGCATTAAGGAGAAACTTGAATGGTTGTTTGACGGAGCTGTCTCTCTGGCCGAATCATTGGTAAAGGGGACTTTTGTTGGTCCCAGAAAAGAGATGATCACTCCCTGGAGCACCAATGCTGTGGAAATTGCTGAGAACATGGGAATCTCCGGGATCAGGAGAATTGAGGAGTTCTTCATCGTACCGGGCAAAGATGCCTCCTACGACCCCATGCTCCAGGCCTTGTATAAAGGACTGGACCAAAAACTTTTTACCATCGATCGCGACCCCGATCCGATCATTGAGGTGACAAATATTTCCGCATATAATCAGCAGGAAGGATTGGCCCTGAATCAGGATGAAATTGAGTATCTGGAGGGTGTTAGCGAACGTATCGGAAGAAAACTGACCGACAGTGAGGTATTCGGATTCTCCCAGGTTAACTCCGAACACTGCAGACATAAAATTTTCAACGGCTCATTCATTATTGACGGGGTAGAGAAAGAATCATCCCTGTTCCAGCTTATCAAACGAACCACCCACACCAATCCGAACCACGTTGTTTCGGCATACAAGGACAACTGCTCCTTTGTACAGGGACCGGTCATTGAACAGTTTGCTCCTGCTTCACAAGACAAATCCGATTATTTTCGGGTGACTGATATCGAGACGGTGCTTTCCCTGAAAGCTGAAACACATAACTTTCCAACCACTGTGGAACCATTCAATGGTGCATCCACAGGAACAGGTGGTGAGATCCGTGACCGGATCGGAGGCGGGAAGGCGGCTATCCCAATGGCTGGAACTGCCGTTTATATGACCTCTTACCCAAGGCTTGGTGAGAATAGAAAATGGGTAGATACCCTTCCCCAACGGCCCTGGCTTTACCAGACCCCGGAAGAGATCCTGATCAAAGCTTCCAACGGAGCCAGTGATTTTGGAAATAAATTTGGGCAACCCCTGATCTGCGGGAGCCTGCTCACTTTCGAACATGGGGAAGATGGAAAGAAATATGGGTATGACAAGGTGATTATGCTGGCTGGAGGCATCGGATTCGGTAATAAAAAAGATGCCGAAAAAGATATTCCTGAAAAGGGTGATGTGGTTGTATTGCTGGGGGGAGATAACTACCGCATTGGCATGGGAGGAGGCGCTGTGTCATCTGTAGATACCGGTGAATTTGAGAATGCCATTGAACTGAACGCAGTACAACGTGCCAATCCAGAAATGCAGAAGCGGGTTTACAATGCCATACGGGCACTGACAGAATCTACAAACAATAGCATTGTTAGTATCCATGATCACGGCGCCGGTGGTCACCTCAACTGTCTTTCAGAACTGGTGGAAGCTACAGGCGGGATCATTTACCTTGATAAACTCCCGGTAGGGGATCCCACACTTTCTGCCAAGGAGATCATTGGCAATGAATCACAGGAACGAATGGGATTGGTTCTGAAACCCGGGGATGTGGATGAATTGGTGAGGATCGCCAAACGGGAGCGGGCCCCAATTTACATTGTCGGAGAGATCACCAACGACCACCGCTTTATGTTTAAAAGCGAGAAAACCGGTGAGAAACCCATGGACCTGGAACTGGCCGACATGTTCGGGAAACCTCCCCGTACAGTGATGCAGGACATCACCCTCAACACTATTTATAAAGAGATCCCGTTCGATCAGGCTGACTTGCCGGACTACCTTGCAGGCGTGATGCAACTGGAAGCTGTGGCATGCAAAGATTGGCTTACCAACAAGGTGGACCGTTCTGTAACCGGAAAGATTGCCAAACAACAATGTGCGGGAGCTCTGCAGCTACCCTTGAACAACCTGGGTGCAGTGGCCCTCGACTACCAGGGCAAAAAAGGATATGCCACCTCCATCGGACATGCACCGGTGGCGGGAATGGTGGATCCGGAGGCAGGAAGTGTGCTGGCCATTGCTGAAGCGCTAACCAACCTGGTGTGGGCCCCCATGCCCGATCGAATCAGGAGCATCTCCCTTTCGGCCAACTGGATGTGGCCCTGCAGAAATGAAGGAGAGGATGCACGGCTCTACAATGCAGCAAAAGCAGCCAGTGACTTTGCAGTGGCCCTGGGCATCAATATTCCCACCGGAAAGGATTCCCTCTCCATGACCCAGAAATATGGTGACCAGGTGGTCTATGCTCCCGGAACTGTGATTATTTCCGCAGCCGGGGAGGTGACCGATGTACAGAAAATTATTGAACCGGTAATGGTTTCCGATCCGGAAAGCCGCCTCATTTATGTGGACCTGTCGAAAGATTCCTTTAAACTGGGGGGGAGTTCCTTTGCCCAATACCTGAATAAACTTGGCACAGAGGCACCTTCAATTAGTGATCCGGAGTATTTCGTGAAAGCGTTCAACCTGCTGCAATCCCTTATTGAAGAGGGCATGATCCTCTCCGGACATGATGTCTCGGCCGGTGGATTGATCACCACCCTTATGGAGATGTGCTACGCCAATACCTCAGGTGGTGTGGAGGTGGACATTTCGGGGATTCCGGGAGAGACCATCCCGGTGATGTTCAGTGAAAAGTCCGGTGTGGTGATCCAGGTGAGCAATCCGTTCGAGGTGACCGGCCTGCTCGAAAAAGAGGGGATCCGGTATCATGTGATCGGCAGGCCCATTGAGGAACGTCAGTTGCAACTGCGCACCCGGGAAAAAGTGCACAACCTCTCCATCGACCATTACCGTGACCTCTGGTTCAGGAGCTCCTACCTGCTGGACCGCAAACAATCGGGTGAAGCAATGGCCAAGCAACGGTACCAGAACTATATGAACCACGAACTGAAATTCAACCTGACAGATTTCAAAGGTACCCTGGAGAGTTTAGGCATCGATTCAGGGAGGCGTGCTGAAACCGGCACCAGGGC
>JAUVKN010000119.1 GCA_030596245.1 Bacteroidia bacterium
GAGGAGGCAACCGATACTCTGGTATAACGAACTGGCGTATTGGCTCACCCTTTGGAAACGATCCGAAGAGTACAGTTTTTTAAAGGAATGTCCATCACAGGTATTGCAGCAAAAGCTGAAGGATCTGGAAAGGGCTTTCAGGGATTGCTTTGATAAAAGCCAGCCTTCGAAGCGAACCCCTGTATTTAAGAAAAAAGGATTGGGAGATGGTATTCGTTACCCCCAGGGCTTTAAGGTTGATAACCGCAGGATCTTCCTGCCAAAGATAGGCTGGATAGGTTTTTTCAAGAGTTGTGAAATAATTGGTAAAATCAAGAACATTGCCATCACAAACCGTGGCGGACAGTGGTTTGCCTCCATCCAGGTTGAGCAAATGATTGAAATTGGGAAGCATGCTTCTGATTCAGAGATAGGGATTGATGCAGGGGTAAAATGCTTTGCCGCCTTTTCTGATGGAACCAAAGTTGAAGGAGTACATAGTTTCAGAAAACATGAGCATGCACTGGCCAGAGAACAGCGGAAGCTGGCGAGGAAGAAAAAAGGATCCAATAACTGGAAGAAGCAGAAAAGCAGAATATCAGGGCTTCACTATAAGATCGCAAATGTCCGTTCAGACTTCCTTCACAAGTTGAGTACCGAAGTAAGCGAAAAACAAGCAAAGGTATATGTTGAGGGATTGCACATTAAAAACATGAGCGCATCAGTCAGGGGGAGCATAGAAGAGCCAGGCAGGATGGTAAAGGCCAAGTCGGGGTTAAACAAGTCCATACTGGACCAGGGGTGGTACACGTTCAAACGCCAGCTCGACTACAAGCTATTCTGGAAAGGTGGGATGCTGGTTGAAGTCAATCCCAGGCATACCTCACAGCGATGTTCATGTTGTGGGCACACGGCAAAAGAGAACAGGGCATCACAGGCTGTTTTCAAATGTTTAGCCTGTGGGTATGAGGAAAATGCTGATGTAAATGCTGCGAAGAATATAATAACCGTCGGACAGACGGGGCTGGCCTGTCAAGCGAACCGCATAAGTGGTCGGCAGCAGGAACCTGCAGGAAACCGTAAGGGAGTACTGCCCCTGGCTTGTTAAAGTCAAAGGAATCCCTTTCCTTTAGGGAAGGGAGGAAGTCAAGCTACTTTTACGCGATTCTACTGGAAAAAATGCTGTTGAAGTTATACGAAAAGAGTCCGGATCAGAGGCACATCGATAAAATTATTGATCTGCTGGAGCATGGTGGAGTGATCATTTATCCCACTGATACGGTGTATGGTATGGGCTGCAATATTACCAAAGCCAGGGCTGTTGAGCGTGTGGCACGAATCAAGGGGATTAAACCCGAAAAGGCAAAGTTTTCATTTATCTGCTCGGACCTGAGTCACCTCTCAGATTATGCAAGGCATGTGGACAATACTACCTTTAAACTAATGAAGTCTTATTTGCCGGGACCCTATACTTTTATCCTCAATGCGAGCAACCAGGTACCCAAATCCATCAAGCATCGCCGGAAAACTGTGGGAATCAGGATTCCCGATAACAACATCATACTGGAGATCGTAAGGCAGCTGGGTCATCCGATTCTCACCACCTCCCTTAAGGAGGATGACCAGATTTTAGAGTACCCCACCGATCCTGAGCTGATTCAAGAAGAGTATGGCGACCTGGTGGATGTGGTCATTGACGGGGGATATGGAGGCATTATTCCTTCTACCATTATTGACTGTAGCGGAGACGAACCCGAATTGATCAGGGAAGGTCTGGGAGAGGTGGATCTTTTATCCTAACTTTTTAAATTCCTTACCTCCGCCAGAACATGGGGGAGAATAGTACCAGTACGGTAAACAGTTCAAGTCTGCCAACCAGCATCAGGAAGGAAAGATACCACTTGCCTGCTACATGGATCTCAGCATAATTCAATGCCGGTCCAACACCACCAATCCCCGGACCAATGTTACCTAATGTAGCAGCCACCGCACCCACCGAAGTGTCGAAATCATTGCCAAGAACAGACATGATCGCTATTGAAATTACCGCGATGATACCATAGAAAGCAATGAACGCCAGGACATTGGTTACAACGCTCTCATTCACAGCAATCTTATTGAGTCTAACCGGAATAACAGCATTTGGATGGATCATGCGTTTTAGTTCCTGAGTACTATTTTTTAGCATGATAACGATCCGCATGATCTTGGGTCCGCCTCCCGTTGAGCCGGCAGATCCTCCAAAATACATGAGGATGAAGATCAGGACACCCAGCCAGGGGGCCCATTTCAGGTAATCGGCTGTGACAAATCCTGTGGTTGTAAGTATGGAAACTACCTGGAACAACGCATTCCTGAAAGCCAGCTCCAATCCTCCTCCGGTTGTGAAGAAAAGTCCCAGTGTAATGACGATGGCAAATCCTCCGATAAAACCCAAATACCACCGGAATTCCTCGTTGGCCCAGATCTTCCTGAATTGACCATGCATGGCAAAATAGGAAAGGGTAAAATTGGTGCCAGCCAAGAACATGAACAGGGTGATCACATAATGTATATAAGGAGAATTCCAGTAAGCGATGCTGGCCTGTTTTGTGGAATACCCACCGGTAGCCATGGTGGTTAACGAGTGACAAACAGCATCGAACAATCCCATCTCTCCGGCCCACAACAACAAGGTCTCACCCAGTGTAAAGACCACATATATAAGCCACAAACGTTTGGCCGTGTCCTTTACATGCGGGTGGAGTTTATCGGGTGTCGGACTGGGCACTTCCGCTGAGAAAAGCTGCATTCCACCGATTCCCAGAAATGGCAGAATAAGCAGGGTCAGAAGGATGATTCCCATGCCGCCCAGCCACTGTGTCAGACTTCTCCAGAACAACACACCATGCGATAACTCTTCAATGTTACTTAGTATGGAGGCCCCGGTAGTCGTGAAGCCTGAAATGGTTTCAAAGAAAGCATCTGTAAATCCCGGGATTGAGCGGGTGAGTAAAAAAGGAAGGGTGCCGAACAGTGAGAATAGGATCCAACCCCCTGTGACGATCACATAACCATCCCGCCGGTTCAGCTCCAGTTGAGATTTTCTGACCGGGAGGTAGGCAATGGCACCTATGCCAGATGTGATGGCACCGGATAGTAAGAATTGTAACGCATCATGCTCCCTGAATATGAGTGTTACAGGTATGGAGAGCCACATAAAGATCCCCTCTGTGATAAGTATCAAACTAAGAATGCGGATGATGGTCCGGGGATTGAGCATGTTTTCTTTCAGTTGAAAAACTTACCGATGGATTGTATCACACCTCGAAGGGCAAATACCACCACACGGTCGTAAGGCTTGATCTGGGTGTCCCCATGGGCAATGAATGCCTTTTTTCCCCTGATCACTCCCCCGATAATGGCTTCTTTTGGAAACTCTATTTCAGCCAGTGTACCTTTTGTAGCTGGTGAGTCCGGCTTGACCTGAAATTCCATTACTTCGGCTTCAGTCCCAGTGAGACAGTTGATACTGGAGACCTCCTCCGACATGGTGAACCGGAAGATACGGCTGGCTGTGATCAGCTTCTTGTTGATAATGGTATCCACACCTATGTTTTCGGCCAGGTGGATATAATCTATATTTTCCACCTCGGCGATGGTCCGTTTTACTCCCATTTGCTTGGCCAGCAGGCATGAGAGGATATTTGTCTCGGAGTTCCCGGTGACCGCAATGAATGCATCCATCTTATCCAGCCCTTCCTGGCGCAGAAGCTCCATATCGGTGCCGTCTCCATTGATCACCAGTGTATTACTCAGAACGTTTGAAAGTTTATAGCTCTTCTGACGGTCCTTCTCAATCAATTTGACATAGTGCTGTTTCCCCAGTGAGTCGGCAGTCTTTCGTCCAATCCTGCTCCCCCCCAGAATCATAATATTTCTTATTTCAAATTGCTTCTTTCCTGAATACTTATAGAGCTCTTTAAGCCCCACTTTGCTACTGATCACATAGACCAGGTCGCCGGTCTCAAACCTGTCATCTCCCGAAGGTACAAGGGTCTGGCCACGCCTGGTAATAGCCACAGCCCGGTATTCCGATCCATTGTCACCGGGGGTTAAATCACGAAGTGTCTTATTAATAATGGGAGCATGCTCATCCAGACGGATCACATACATGTGCAGTTTCCCACCTGAAAACTCGACTACTTCGGTGCTGCCAGTCTCTGAAAGTAGTCCAACAATTTCGCGGGCTGCAATTTTCTCGGGGTAGATCATATAATCAATGCCCAGATTTTCAAAAATCTCCTTATTGGCAGGCAACAGGTATTCCTGGTTATCGATCCTGGCAATGGTCTTTTTGGCCCCCAGCCGCTTACTAAGAATGGCCGAATTGATATTCACATCCTCAGAAAAAGTGACACCGATAAAAAGATCTGCCTTACTGATCTTTGCCTCCTTCAGGTGGGTAATTGAATTGGCATTTCCTTCAATGGTAAGTAGATCCAGTGCACCGCTCACAGCCTTCAGGCGATCGACATCATTATCAATCACAACAAGATCATGCTCTTCGCTGCTCAACATCTTTGCAAGATGTGTCCCCACTTCACCCGCGCCGGCAATTACAATACGCATATTCTAAAAGAAAAATAAACATGGCAAAATAACAGATAATTGTCCAATTGTGCGAATGGTTGCCCCTTTTTTTACCATCTTTTCAGATAGGCCCCCTGGTGACCGGTAAAATGTATTGGTCCCTCTATTCGCTGCATTTGTCTGATGTACCAATTTCGGTTTGATCCATCCACGATAAGGTCACATGATACTGCCCCCTTATATACAAAGGATTTCCGGATCTGGGGTTCACACGACAACAGGATAAAATCGCCCGGCCTGTCTGAAAGAATCTCCAGGTGGTCTTCACCTGGAAGAGCTGTAATGACCCACCCTTTTATCCGGTCATTCCCCACGATCCACAAGCCAGGAGCTACAAGCCTGCAGGTGGAGATAACACCTTGCATATGAACTGAATCGCCTGTTTCAATGGATCTGGTCTCATATCTTCGGCTGTTCCAGGTCATCGATTTGAACTGATCCATGTATCTGTTGGTTGAACCACCCCGATACCAACTGTAATGATCTACCTGAAGACCCTCCCTGAATGTTACCAGGCTACACCCGTTGAAATGGGATACTATCATTTCAGCTGAATGAAGACGGTTGTACCTGCTCCACGAGCTCCAGCCCAGCATGACCGAAAACAAAAAGAGCATGCCATAACGCGGAAAAGTGGAACGATAATTCAGCATAATTATTCCCATGAATAACACTGCCATTAACATGAACAGACTCATCTGATCCAATGACAGCTCCCCGATCACAGCTCCGGGAATTGAGGCAACAAACTCCATGGAACGATTCATCACGTTTCCCATCCGAATCAATAATTCGTTAAACAATCCTGTGAGCACTCCCATGGTCATGAATGGGACAGATATTACAAACAGGGCGATCAGACCACTGAGCAGAGGAATTGCAAACAAATTGGTCAATAGAGAGTAGGCCGGTAACTGATGAAAATAATAGACCACCAAAGGTGCTGTTGAAAGCTGGGCAGCCAGACTGACCATGGTGGCCTCCCAAATCCATTTCAGGAATCTGTTTTTCACTTTCAACAGGGACCTGAGCATGGGAAATAGTGTAACGATCCCGATTATAGCAGCATAAGAAAGCTGGAATCCAACATCCAGAAGCTTTCCGGGATTTATCAGAAGCAGAACAAAAGCAGAAACCAGAATACCGTTGACCGGGTGGGTACGCTGGTCAATCATGCGTGCCATGGTAAAAAAGGTAAACATGGTCACCGATCTACTCACAGAGGAGGAGAATCCGGTGATATAGGCATAAAACCAGAGCAATACAATGATGGTTAGTGCCCGATAGAGTTCCTTTCGCAACAGACGAACCATCCATGCAAGCGAATGCTGCAATACCCACCAGATAAGTCCCACATGCAACCCTGATACAGCCAGCAGGTGCATGCCACCCGCAGCAGAATAGGATTGCCGCATGTCATCGGTGAGCCCGGAACGGTCACCCAGGCATACTGCCTTCAGTAAAGAGACTGCTTCCGTTTCTCCATTCCAGTTGTCTGAAATGGTTTTCCTGATGCTGGCAGCCCGGATCCTGTTTTTCGGGTGATCCTCTACCCTGCGAATCTCAGGATACCCGGAGTGGACAAAAAACCTGTACCAGCAATTTTTCCTCTGCATGATCGCTTCATAATCGGGTTCACCAGGATTTCCACTGTTCCTGATGGATAAAAGTTGCCCATACAACTGCCAGGTCTCGCCTGCCGCAGGCAAAATGGAATCGACAGGCATCTCCATGTAGACCTTCAGATTGGTCCGGGTATAATAGGATTTATTGCTGGAAACCAGCATAGTTAGCTTCATTTCCACAACCCAGTTTCGTTTTCCGGGATATGGTTCCTCCAACACTTCCCCCCTGATCATCACTTGATCTCGCTCTGGCAATCCAGGATCTATTGGTCTGGTTACCATGCCGGTTCCATAACCCGCAGTAACAAAAAGAATGAAAGCCAGTGATACGAATACCAGGTTGGTCAATCCACGCCTTCCACTTTGCTGAAGAAACAGGTTGACCAGGATGAGCCAGATAAAGAGGCAGATGAGTACTATTACAAGCAAACTGACAGGATAGACCATCTCATACCCAGCCACAGCTCCTCCGGCAAAAGGAATCAGAACCTTAGCAACAGGAGCCTTTCGCAGATCAAACATAGAATTAATTCCAACCTTTTAATGCATATATGTTGTGTCTGGAAAAATATCTGCCTATCTTTTTCTAAATTATTTGAACCTTTCATGGGGTCCAGTAGTTTTATATACCAGAAACAGTAAAATTGAATTAATATGGCAAAACTTACAACACAACACATGGGTGTCACCCTTAAGAATCCTCTTATCCTGGGTGCAAGCAATCTTGTAAACAACATCGACAAACTGAAGCAGGCCGAAGAGGCAGGTGTGGCAGCAATAGTATACCGTTCCCTGTTTGAGGAGCAGATCCAGCTGGAGAGCCACGAAATGAGCAGTCAGCTCGAAGCCTTCGACGAGCGCAACGCTGAGATGATCAACCTTTTCCCTAAAATTGATCATGGTGGTCCAAAGGAACACATCTACAACCTGAAGCAGGTCATAGAAGCTCTTGACATTCCAGTATTTGCAAGCCTTAATGCAATATATAAGGAGTCGTGGGTAGAATATGCAACCCTTCTGGAGGAAGCAGGTGCAGCCGGACTGGAACTCAACTTCTTCTCTGTGCCCCGCGATTTTAATAAATCGGGACACGACATTATACTGCAGCAGATCGAATTTCTGAAGGCCGTGAAATCAACCGTTAAGATTCCGGTCAGTGTAAAGCTGAGTCCCTTTTACACCAATGTCTTAAAAACCATCAAGGACCTGGATGATGCAGGCGCCGATGCTTTTGTACTATTTAACAGGTTGTTTGAACCAGATATTGATGTGGAAGCAGAAAAGCACGTCTCCCCCTGGAACCTGAGTACCCACAGCGACCACCGTCTCTCGATCAGGTACATTGGACTGACCCATGACAATGTAAAAGCCAACGTGGTGGCGAACAATGGGATCTATGAAGGGATAGATATGGTAAAGATGATCCTGGCCGGAGCTTCAGCTGTACAGTCCGTAAGTACCTTCTATCACAACGGTGTGGAGCATGCATCTGACATGTTGAAAGAGCTGGAAGAGTGGATGGACCAAAAAGGTTATGCATCTATTGATGCCTTTAAAGGCAAACTGAGCAGCAATTCCATCAACGATCCGTTTGTATACAAACGTGCCCAGTACATCGACATGATCCTGAAATCGGAAGAGTACTTCAATCCGGTTGTATAAGGAGCAGCCTTACTTAGTTAAAATCCGAAAGTGATTCGGAAAGTTATTGAATGAGTTGGAGAAATCAAATCACTTTTTTGGAAAGACAATCTTATAGTCCTTGTCGATTTTGCCACGGCTGATGGCATTCAGACGGGCAGACAGTAGCTTGCGGCGGATGGGATTGATGCGATCCACGAACAGTTTGCCATCCAGGTGGTCATACTCATGTTGGATAACCCTGGCCCGGATACCATCGTACTCCTCTTCAATCAGGTTCCAGTTTTCGTCGTAATACTCGACCCGTATGTTGGTGGGTCTTGACACATCCTCGCGGACATTTGGCAAACTTAGGCAACCCTCCTCGAAGGACCATGGATCGCCCCACTCATCCAGGATGATTGGATTGATAAACACTTTTTTAAAATCCTTCAGTTCAGGCTCTCCCTTATCCTCGCTGACGGGACTGGTATCCGCCACGAAAATCCGCAACGATTTTCCCACCTGGGGTGCTGCCAGACCAATCCCATCACTGGCCCTCATGGTTTCAAACATATCAGCTATCAGCTGATCCAGCCCTTCATAATCCTCTTGAATTTCAGGCGCTACCTTCCGCAGCACCGACATTCCATATACATATACTGGTAATACCATCTCTATAAAAACTCCTATTTTTGAACTTAATAACGCCTAATTGGAGAGATTGTTTCTCTGCTCCAGGAAGGATTGCAGGATAATGGCAGCACTCACCTTATCAATGTTACCTTTCACCCTGCGATCCGATTTCTTCATTCCCCCGGTCACCATAGCATCCATGGCCAATTTGGAGGAGAAACGTTCGTCCATCCATTCCACCCGGATCCCTTTAAATCGCCTCTTAAAAGCCTCCACAAAGAAACGGATCTGTTTCATGGACTCCGATTCAGTGTTGTCCATTTTCCTGGGATGCCCCACAACCATTGTATCTACCACCTCCGATTTAAAATATGATTCCAGAAAAAGCATCAACTCATGTGTCGGAACCGTCTCCATGGGTGATGCAATGATCTGTCCCGGATCGGTGACCGCCACTCCGGTCCGCTTTGTTCCGTAGTCTATTGCAACTATTCTGCCCAACATTCAAATTTTCTCTGCAAAGATAAAACTTAATTAAAAAAGATTCTACAATTAATAACATTTGATGTAGCTGATATATAAACCCGTCGGCAATTAATGCTTGAAAGAAATGGCTAATTATCAAAAGAAACCTCGATAAAATGAACCAAGAGAATAACCATATCATTATAGCAGAAGAGATCATCATCAGCAAGATCTACCATATTCGTGGCAGGCAAGTCATGTTATCCCACGACCTGGCTGAATTATATGAAGTAGAAACAAAGGTATTAAACCAGCAGGTCAAAAGAAATAGTGGTAAATTTCCCGAAAGGTACATGTTCCAACTTACTCAGGAAGAGAATGATCGTTTAAGGTCACATTTTGTGACCTTTAAGGAGCGACACACCAAGTACTTACCTTATGCTTTTACGGAACATGGAATCCTAATGCTTTCAAGCGTTCTTAGAAGTGAAAGGGCAGATAAAGTCAACATGATGATCATTGACACTTTCGTCAAACTCAGGGAGCTTATGTTTATCCATAAAGATTTGGCCAATCAGATGGAAAAGGTTCAGGACAAAATTATTAAACATGATAACCAGATAATGGTTATTCTTGAATACCTCAAACAGCTTGAAAAAGTCAAACTAGAGGAACGTGATTACAAGAACCGTCGCCGAATTGGATTTAAAAGGTAAAAATGCCATGTTGCCTTTTTATCATTTGCTTCAATGTGGCATATATTCTTTTTGCACAGAAATTCAGCAGGACAATACACCAATATCGAAAGGATATTCAACGTAGATGCCTACATTTAATTGCGCAGCAATGAACCGAGCTTGCGAGCTCAGCCTAGCTAAATTCAGCATCGGTTGAATAACCTGGAGATACGGTGTTTATGACGTCTATGAATCTGCGTAAAAAAAACCGTCCACTTTCGCAGACGGTCCTTTCTATTGTGAGGGATATTGGCCGCCGACGCCTTCTTTTTGGCTTCGCCAAAAAACAGCGAGGCGGGTAATATCCCGAACTACACGGTAGGCGAGAAATCAAGGCTGGCCATGCGAACATAGCTGTTATACCTCCATTTGGCATTGGTCTGAGCAGCTTTGAACAGTACAGCTGCTTCTTCAGGGAATGATTTCTGCAGCGAGGTATAACGCACCTCCGATTTCAGGAAGGACTGGAACTGGTCCCACTGGGGCTCCTTCGAGTCCAGTAAGAACGGGTTCTTTCCTTCATCTTCCAATAGAGGATTGTAACGGTAGAGGTGCCAGTAGCCACTCTCTACTGCAAATTTCCCCTGAGCCTGTGTTTTGCCCATGCCGGCACGTAATCCATGACTGATACAGGGCGAATATGCGATGATTATCGACGGTCCGGGATAGGCTTCAGCCTCCCTGACAGCTTTCAGGAACTGAGACTGGCTGGCTCCCATGGATACCTGTGCCACATAGACATAACCATAGGTCATGGCCATCATACCCAGGTCCTTCTTGCGGATCTTCTTCCCGGAAGCAGCGAATTTCGCAACAGCACCAATAGGTGTTGCCTTGGAGGCCTGTCCGCCTGTATTAGAGTAAACCTCGGTATCCAACACCAGGATGTTCACATCTTCGCCGGTAGCGATCACGTGATCCAGTCCGCCATAACCGATGTCATAGGCCCATCCGTCACCACCAAAGACCCATACCGATTTCTTCACCAGGTATTGTTTAAGACCTTTGATCTCTTCTGCGAGG
>JAUVKN010000174.1 GCA_030596245.1 Bacteroidia bacterium
TGAATTTGAACCCCGTTTTACCCAGCATTCATTTCGCTATGTACAAGCGACAGGACTCTCTTATAAACCTGCTATTGAAGATCTCCAGGGGAAATGGGTGCATACAGATATCGGGCAAGCCGGAACCTTTGAATGTTCCAACGAGTCGCTGAACAAGATACAGAAGGCCATCGTAAGGGGATACCGGAATTACATCCTTCACCACCCACAGGATCCCCTGCGCGAGAAAATGGGCTGGACACAGGATGTATGGAACATGTTTGAAGCGGGCGCCTATAACTTCGAAGTGGCCAGAGTATACCGGAAATGGTTTTACGATTTCCTGGATGCCCAGGATCCCAACGGACACGTTCCGCCGGTCATCCCGGCCAATTACTGGGGACGGACTACCCCTGAAGGAGATCCGGGTCGCATGTCGGATCCATGGTGGGGAGGGGCAATGGTATATCTTCCCTGGTTCCTTTATGAGTATTACGGAGACCTCACTGTCCTGGAGAAGGGTTTCCCGGCCATGAAAGATTATGTGGATTATATAGGGACTACAGCCGAAGACTACCTGGTATCCTGGACTCTGGGCGACTGGGGCGATGTATCGCATATGGAAAAGGGAGGTTTATACAGACTTACCCCCGTAGTGGAATCGTCCACCTGTGCTTTTTATTACCTGTCAACCCTCATTCATAAAGCGGCAATCCTGCTTGGGATGAAGGAGGATGCAGAAAAGTACGAAGAACTGGCAGGAAATATCAAAAATAGTTTCAATGACCATTTCTTTAATGAAAAGGAGGGGATCTATCAGACACTGAGTCAGAGTGCCCAGGTCCTGCCGCTCTATTTAGGTATGGTCCCGCAGGAGCACGAAGATGAGGTTCTGAATTGGATTGTTGAGGATATAAAAAAACACGACAATCATCTGACAACCGGTTTTGTGGGCATCCTGCCCCTGCTGGACGAGCTCTCCAACCGTGGCCGTACGGATATTGCTTATTTACTTGCCAGCCAGGAAACATATCCAAGCTGGTATTATATGCTGAAAGACGGGGGTACCACCATCACGGAATACTGGGACCCGGACCGGGGCTCAAAAAACATCGTCAACCTGGGCGGACCGCTGGGAGCATGGTTCTACAAGTACCTTGCAGGCATCCGGCCCTTGCAACCCTCGTTCAGGGAGTTTACCCTGCAGCCCTACTTTGCCGAGGAACTGGACTGGATGAAAGCCACCTTCCAATCACCCTGCGGAGAAATCAAGTCCCAATGGGAACGGAGCGAAAATGGTATTGACTATGAAGTAGTTATCCCAGTAAATACCCTGGCGCAGGTATCCCTGCCTGTCCCGGATGCATCTGGGATAAGCATTAACGGGAACCCATTGGGACCTGAAAATAATATTCAAATCATAAAGGGAGAGCAAGCAGAAACGAGGTTTACACTGGGCTCGGGAAACTACCTGATCTTGTTTTGAGATGAATTTTATGATAAATTAATATAAAAAAGTATGAAAAAGTCTTTATGTCATCCTACGGTTACACTCCCATTCTCTTTACTTTTTTACATACTCTGGATCAGCCATAGTGTTTATGCTATGGATCCCCACGGGAACACCGCCTCCGACAGTGTGGCGGTCGATACCACCCTGGGTGAGTATTATTCCCGTTGGAGCCTGGAGGAGAATGCCTGGGATTCGAAGGGAAGCAACCATGGCCTGGTGATCGGCGACCCCGTTTTCGTGAACAAAGATGTGATGGAAAACGATTTCGCCCTCTCTTTTGACGGGCTGGATGACCATGTGGCTATCAGTGACGATCCATCCCTGGAAGGAATGGACCAGTTCTGCTTCTCCTTCTGGGTAAAACCGGATGAACACCCTTCCGGCCCTGTGATGATCATGGGAAAAGAGATGGCATACAGGGTACTGCTAACTCCCCAGGGAGGATATTCCTGGGTGATTGCTACAGAAAATAATCCATGGTATTCCCCAGGCACCCCTCTTTCAGGTCCCGGCATACTCGCAGAAGGAGAGTGGAATCACGTGGTGGCAGGATATGACGGTGGGCACTCTTACCTCTATCTGAACGGCCAGTTGGACGCAAAAAGCACCCTGCTAACCGGCAATATTGTTGACAATGCCCTTCCCCTCACCTTTGCAAAAGGCAATGATACCAATGTAGGTTTTTTCGATGGTACACTGGACGATGTCAGGTATTACAGGATCATGCTGAGTGATTCAAGCGTACAACGGCTTTACAACCTTTATCCACTCACTGATACCATCACTGCTCCACCTGAGGATACGATTTCAGGGGTTCAATGGAGAGTGACAGAGATCGACTTCAGCAGCATGAAAGCCTATACGAACAACTTTTATGATGTGGACCTCGATGTCGTCTTTACCCATTCGGACGGCACTACATTCACAGTCCCGGCATTCTGGAACGGTGGAAATCAATGGAAGGTACGTTTCGCACCCACACTGACCGGTGATTGGAGCTACCAGACCATTTGCTCAGATGAAACCAACACGAGCCTGCACGCCCTGACAGATACCTTTAGCTGTGAACCCTACACCGGGGACCAGGCCCTGTACCAGCATGGCTTCGTGAAGACCACTCCCGATAAGCGATATTTTACCTACGCCGACGATACCCCCTTCTTCTACCTGGGAGACACGCACTGGAACATTCCCGCGAATAGCTACGAGAACTTTAAGACCATTATTGACAAAAGGGTTGAACAAAAATTTACGGTGATCCAGTCAGAACCGCTGGGTACTGGTTACACCCTCTGGGACGGATTTTCGGAAAGCGACCTCCTGGGCTTTGCCAGGCTGGATGAACGCTTTAAGTACGTAGCGGAAAAGGGGCTGGTCCACACCAATGCCCAGCTTTTCTTCGTATCCGAACTGGGTCACAAATGGGACAGCTATACCGATACCTACCTGGAAAAGCTTTGCAGGTACTGGGTGGCCAGGTACAGCGCCTACCCGGTCATGTGGACCACCGCACAGGAGTGTGACAATGATTTCTATGTCGAAAGAGACGTCCATGACTGGTGGGATGTGAATACCAATCCATGGAAAACGGTCGCTAATTATATGCATCATTACGACCCCTATAAGCATCCCCAAACGGCACATATGGAAGCTACAAGTTATACTTTAGCATCACAGTCTTCATTCAGAGATCTGCCCGGACATTCGTGGTTTGCAGCGCAATGGTCCCCAATAAAGAATGGTCAATTGAATTTCAGTATTCCTCGAGATTTCTGGAATAACGGGCAAGATAAACCAATTGTTAACTATGAAGGGCATTATGACCATTTGTGGACCAACCATTTCGGTGCCAGAATGCAAGGCTGGACCGCCTTCCTCAATGGCATGTGCGGCCATGGATACGGAGCCATTGACATCTGGCTCTACAACAGCACCTATAATATGGATGAACCATCTGTGGTATATGGTATTACAATCAGTGTGGAAGATAAACAAACCAAGTGGGATGAAAGCCTTGAATTTCCTTCCGCATATCAAATGGGCTATATGCACGCTTTCTTTCAATCCATAGCGTGGTGGAAACTAACCCCTCGATTTTACGACAGGAATTGGTTTAGTAATGATGGTTCCTGGTATTCCCTGGCAAGCATTGACAACGACCTGTATGTGGCCTACTTCTATAATGTCAGCCCCTTCGTAACAAGCAGGGAGACGGGAGTGCTGAAAAACCTGGATGACGGGGATGTCTACCGGGCGCAATGGTATAATCCCCGGGAAGGCAGTTACATGCTCATCTCATCCTCCATCCAATCATCCGGAGGCCAGTGGATCATCCCTGAAAAGCCAGATACCCTTGACTGGGTCCTGCTGCTTACCAATGACTGGGGGCACCTGTCCAATAAGATGCTGGGCAGGTGGAGGCTGGAATCCAATGCCCAAGATGAACTGGGCAGCAATCACGGGACCATCGTGGGGAACGCCGCATACTCTGACACCGAGACCAGGGAGGGAGAATATAGCCTGGTGCTGGACGGGACAGACGATTATCTTAAGATTCCGGATCACCCCGTAATGAACGATCTTAATTCGTTCTGCATTGCATTCTGGATGCGAAGCTATGACATCCCCGCCGATTCTTTAATCATCCTGGAAAAGGGGGAGGCATTCAGGCTCGTCCTGGACCATTCCGGAAGAGTGAGATCTTCCCTGGCCACGGCCAACCATCCATGGGGTTCCCCGGAAACTATCGTTCAGACCACCGAACCCATGGAGACCGATACCTGGTACCACATTGCCATGGGATATGACGGCTCCTCGTCCAGCATCTATATCAACGGCAAACTGGCAGGAACCAGTGGCGACGTGCTCTCCGGGCAGTTGCTCAACAACACACAGGACCTGCTGATCGGCGCCTCTGCAGAGACCGGATGGGAGCTCCTGGCAGGACAGGTGGACGACCTGATCCTATTCAGGGAGATGCTGAGCGATTCAAGCGTACAACGGCTTTACAACCTTTATCCACTTGATACCACCTCTTCCAGACCGGTGGATACGGAAATCGGCACCCTGGGCAACGAGGTGCTGCTTTTCCCCAATCCGGCCTTTGATCAGGTCATCATCCAGGGATTGCCACCGCATGCCAGGATCTCGCTGTACTCCCTGCAGGGCGAACAGCTTTATGCAGAGATGCAGCCCGGAAGCACAGAGCATACACTGGATGTCAGCGTGCTCCCTCCTGGTTTCTACATCCTGAGGATCAGGCAGGGGAAGCAATGGATCTCACGAAAACTGCTTATTGCAAATTAATCTGACATATGACAAAAAGCGAAATAAACAAACTGCTTAGAAGCATTGTGAATATTTACCTTCTCTTTCTGATTATTTCCGTTACAACCACCCGCTCTGTTTCCGGGTCGGGTGCCTGGGTTACGGAAACTGCCACCGACAGTGTGGTGGTCGATACCACCCTGAGTAACTATTATTCCCGTTGGAGCCTGGAGATGAATGCCTGGGATTCGAAGGGAAGCAACCATGGCCTGGTGATGGGCAACCCTGTTTTCGTGAGTGAAGATGTGATGGAAAACGATTTCGCCCTCTCTTTTGACGGGGTGGATGACCATGTGGCGATCAATGACGATCCATCCCTGGAAGGAATGGACCAGTTCTGCTTCTCCTTCTGGATAAAGCCGGATGGAATACCCTCCGACATCTGTATGATCATGGGAAAAGAGATGGCATACAGGGTACTGCTAACTCCCCAGGGAGGATATTCCTGGGTGATCGCTACAGAGAACAACCCATGGTATTCCCCCGGCACACCTCTTTCAGGTCCCGGCATGCTCGCAGAAGGAGAGTGGAATCACATGGTGGCAGGATATGACGGTGGGCACTCTTACCTCTATCTGAACGGCCAGTTGGACGCAAAAAGCACCCTGCTAACTGGCAATATTGTTGACAATTCCCTTCCCCTCACCTTTGCAAAAGGCAATGCCAGCAATGTAGGCTTTTTCGATGGTGCACTGGACGATGTCAGGTATTACAAGACCATGCTGAGTGATTCAAGCGTTCAACGGCTTTACAATCTTTATCCACTCACTGATACCACCACTGCTCCACCTGAGGATACGATTTCAGGGGTTCAATGGAGAGTGACAGAGATCGACTTCAACAGCATGAAAGCCTATACAAACAACTTTTATGATGTGGACCTCGATGTCCTCTTTACCCATTCGGACGGCACTACATTCACAGTCCCGGCATTCTGGAACGGTGGAAATCAATGGAAGGTACGTTTTGCTCCCACTTTGACCGGTGAGTGGAGCTACCAGACCATTTGCTCCGATGAAACCAACACGAGCCTGCACGCCCTGACAGATACCTTTAGCTGTGAACCCTACACCGGGGACCAGGTCCTATACCAGCATGGCTTCGTGAAGACCACTCCCGATAAGCGATATTTTACCTACGCCGATGATACCCCCTTCTTCTACCTGGGAGACACGCACTGGAACATTTCCGCGAATAGTTACGAGAACTTTACGACCATTATCGACAAAAGGGTTGAGCAAAAATTTACGGTGATCCAGTCAGAACCGCTGGGTACTGGTTACACCCTCTGGGACGGATTTTCGGAAAGCGACCTCCTTGGCTTTGCCAGGCTGGATGAACGCTTTGCATATGTGGCGGAACAGGGACTGGTCCACGTCAATGCCCAGCTTTTCTTCGTATCCGAACTGGGTCACCAATGGGACAACTATACCGATGCCTACCTGGAAAAGCTTTGCAGGTACTGGGTGGCCAGGTACAGCGCCTACCCGGTCATGTGGACCACCGCACAGGAGTGTGACAATGATTTCTATGTCGAGAGAGGCACCCATGACTGGTGGGATGTGAATACCAATCCATGGAAAACGGTCGCCAACTTTGTCCACCAGTATGACCCCTACAAGCATCCCCAGTCGGCTCATATGGAAGGTACAACCTGGACCGTAGCCTCTCAATCTTCTTTCAGGGAGGTGCCCGGTCACTCCTGGTGGGCAGGGCAATGGAAACCGAAGAAAAACGGACAACTGAATTTTAATACTCCCAGGGATTTCTGGGAAAACGGACAGGATAAACCCACAGTGAACTACGAAGGACATTACGACCACCTGGCAACCAACGAATTCGGGGCCAGGCAGCAGGGCTGGACCGCATTCCTGAACGGCATGTTCGGCCATGGGTACGGGGCCATTGACATCTGGCTCTACGACAGCGACTACCAAATGGATGAAGCCTGGGTCGTGGACGGTATTTTGATCACACTGGAAGACAAACACACAAAATGGGATGTGAGCGTGGAATTCCCAGCCGCATACCAGATGGGTCATATGCATGATTTCTTCGATCAAATAGAATGGTGGAAACTGATCCCCCGTTTTGATGATCCGGAGTGGTTCTCGGATGACGGTTCATGGTATTCCCTGGCAAGCATAGAAAACGAACTGTATGTGGCCTATTTCTATCAAACCGGTCTTTTCACAACAAGCAGGGCCACCGGAACATTAAAAAACCTGGATGACGGGGAAACCTACCGGGCGCAGTGGTACAATCCCCGTGAGGGAAGCTACTCGCTTATTTCATCTTCGATCCATTCAGCCGGAGGGTCATGGGTCATCCCGGAAAAACCCGATACCCTGGACTGGGTCCTGCTGCTTACCAATGACGGAGAAAGTGTAATGGATCATTCCGAGGGTCGGTGGAGGCTGGAATCCAATGCCCTGGATGAACTGGGCAGCAATCACGGGACCATCGTGGGGAACGCCGCATACTCTGACACCGAAACCCGGGAAGGGCTGTATAGCCTGGTGCTGGACGGGACAGACGATCAGTTCCTGATCCCGGACCATCCAGGCATAAACGACCTCGATTCCTTTTGTATGGCTTTCTGGATGCGATTCGACGGGATTCCTGCCGATTCCATGATCCTCCTGGAAAAAGGAGAGGCATTCAGGCTCGTCCTGGACCATTCCGGAAGAGTGAGATCTTCCCTGGCCACGGCCAACCATCCATGGGGTTCCCCGGGAACGATCGTTCAGACCACCGAACCCATGGAGGCCGGGAGCTGGTACCATGTGGCCATGGGCTATGATGGCGCTGCATCCAGCATCTGTATCAATGGACAGCTGGCGGGAAACAGTGGCGAACTGCTCTCCGGACAGGTATTGAATAACACAAATGAACTGATTCTCGGTGCCTCTGCAGAGACCGGATGGGAATTCTTCGCCGGACAGCTGGATGACCTGATCTTTTTCAGGAAGATGCCCGGCCCGGAAGCTATTGCGGAGCTCTATGCACAATACCTCCCCACAGCTATTATCCGGGGTGCCGGGAGCGTCACCGACTTTGATGATAACGGGATAGAAATTGTTTTCCTGGATGCGACACAATCTCAGGATGCGGATGGCTCCATTGTTTCCTATGAATGGTATGAAGAAGAGCAATTACTGGGTTCAGAGGAGACCCTGAGCACTGAATTTGGCATGGGCTTGCATCGGGTGATGCTGACCGTCACAGACAACAACGGGATCACCTCCACCGATACCGCAGAGATCGAGATCACCGGGCCTCACTTTTCCAGGTGGAGCCTGGAGGAAAATGCCAGGGATTCC
Organism: Bacteroidia bacterium; assembly: GCA_030596245.1. Classification (GTDB taxonomy): domain Bacteria; phylum Bacteroidota; class Bacteroidia; order Bacteroidales. The sequence goes on from JAUVKN010000174.1 coordinate 8,143, forward strand.
AGAGAAAACAACCACGGTATCCTGTATGGGTATCCGGCTTTCGTAACAGAAGATGTCATGGAGGACAGCTTTGCCCTCTCTTTTGACGGGATAGATGATCATGTGACCATCTCTGACAACGCAAGCCTTGATGGAATGGATCAGTTCTGTTATTCTTTCTGGGTGAATGTGGATGAATTCCCCTCCAATAACTACATGGTCACAGGCAAGGAAAATGCATACAGGGTGCTGCTAGGTAATACCGGGAGGTTATCATGGGTGATCGCAACAGAGAACCATCCCTGGTATTCTGAAGGTACTTCTATATCAGGTCCCGGCAAGCTCGCCGAAGGTGCGTGGAATCACGTGGTGGCGGGATATGACGGCAGCCACTCTTATCTCTATCTGAACAGCCGGTTGAACGTAAAAAGCATCCCGTTGTCGGGCCGGATCGTTAACAATACCAATCCCCTAACCTTCGCGAAAGGCAACAATTCCAATGTGAACTATTTCAAAGGAGTACTGGACGATGTCAGATATTTCAGGTACATGTTGAGCGATTCAAGCGTACAACGGCTCTACAGGCTCTACCCCATCACTGATACCACCTCTTCCGAACCGTGGGATACGCTTACCGGAAATACGGGAATCGGTGCCCTGGGCAACGAAGTGCT
>JAUVKN010000293.1 GCA_030596245.1 Bacteroidia bacterium
CATCCAATGATGACCATATCGGTGCCACAATAGCCCTGTGTCCACCCACACCACCCAAAACCAGCTTTTGCAGCCAATTTGAATGTATTGTTGTAATAGGAGATTGAAGCACCATTGCCACCTGCACAAAACTGCAGCGGAGTAACCCCGAACTGTTCCGTGATCCACTTTTTAGCAGTTTTCATGCGCCATAGTTGCTCTGCAGCAGGAATCTCTTTGTGCCGGCGGGTATCCCCGAATTCGCGATACCAGCCCACTTCAGCCTTCTCCTGGTCCAGTGGAGCTCCGTACCAACCGGGCTCGGAGACAAGATCAGGCTGCATATGTGTTAATCCGTGACACATCACTTCAAATACGCCCAGTTGAACCCCCTTATCGTAACCCCGTTTGCCTGAAATATAGTCCTGTTTGGTTCCAAATTCATCTGTAAAATTTTGATTCCATGTTGGTTCAAGTCTATTTTCCTGTTCATTCACAAAACCTGGCACGAAATTGATATTGAGTATGGCATTGTTATCCAGCAAAGGTTTTATAAGATGCTTTTCTACGATATCCTCTGTTAAGGTGGGATAGTGCCAGTGTTCCAGCCAGGCATTCTGTGTAGCTCCCGGGTCATCCATTATCATAATTATATCATTTTCCCAGGTCTTATAAAGATTGTATCCGATGGTCCAGGTTATGGCACGTCTCAATAGTATCCGTATATCCTGATAATTAAACAGGTTATTGTAATCGTTACCTATCCAGACTGCACGCCCACCCGATTTGTATGTTTTGGCAGTTGCCTGTGGATAGGATCCCTGGGTTACCAGAACTTCAGTCCCATCCAGCACCTCAACCTGCTGTCGCTTTAAATGGGTACCATAAGAAATGTCCGTTGCTGTAATTTCGTCTACCATGAAGGGAGATTTAAGTCCGTCTGTTAAAAAATGCCTGCCTGCAGGCTCCATTTCTTTGTTACTCTCCCAGCTACCCATATACTTTAATCCCAATACTGACTGTATTTCTGCCTGGGAAATCCGATCTGACAAAGCAATCAATCCGACTCCCCGATCCTCTACCATCTCCTTTATTATCGAATAGTCCGGATGTAACAATTTATTACTCTGATTGACATCCCAGATTATCGTTCCATAGATTGGATTTCCATCCATATCCAAAAACATGTGACGATCCAGGAATTGCTGATCCAACCGAACCACATCAAAGGGAGTGCCCCATGATTTGAGCAGGATCATAAGCTGGTGAAAATCATTGGCACCCGATACTTCAGGGTAAGTGAAGTACCCGGAATATTCACCTGTGGGGGCAGACCGGCTAACCATGAAACTGGCAGGGTCTTCCCATTGATCCCCGATGACAACAAGCACTCGGAAAGGCTTTGCTGCAAGACTTTCAGTTGCAAAGGAGACAAGACAGATGGCTACGATGATAACTACTTTAATTAATTGCTTCATTTTTTCTATTTTTTATAATTTCTCAAAATCCGGCTCTCGGTGGACGAAAGGCACTTAATTCAACCAGGGGATTGAGATCAAAAGCTTTGCTTCGATTGGCTTCTGCTTCTCTCTTTTTACCCAGCCCCTCCAATGCCAGCGACCGTGTATATAATGATATCGTCTGCTCTAAATCACTCTCTGACTGCTGAAGAGCTTCGAGCATCTTCTTATAAATGATCTTTGCTGCCTGCTTCTCTTTCAATGCTTCCAGTGCCCTGGCGCGATAAAACTGGTATGCATTCCCCTCCGCCACCTTATCATCAACAACAATCTCATAGTATTCCCGGGCCTCCTCAATTCTGCCCAGTGCTTCAAGTGCCATGCCGATCTTATATTTTTTCCTTGCATGGATGGTCTTGGGCTGCTCAGCAACCTCAAGATGCTCAGGATAGAGCAGTGATTGTTGATAATACCAGAGTGCTTTTTCAACATCTCCCTTTTCAAACTCACTATCCCCCTGTTTAATATTACTCTGCACCCATAACTGGTGAATACCATACTTGCCTTCCCAGGAGTTAAAATGGGTGCTGTTCAATAGTTTCAATGCATCACTGTTTCTTCCTGTCACTACATAGAGCTCAATCAATTGTGAGACAGCTTCATTGTATTCCGAAACAACAGCCAAGTGATCCTCAAAAAGTCCTATCTGTTCATTATAAGGGTTCTTCAGCTCCTTATTGATCAATCCCAGTTCAACTATCGCCTGACCTGCAGATGGGTCCGCTTTAATGGCTGCCTGATATGCATGTTGGGCTTTGTGCAGATCACCCTGTTCCCTGTACACCTGACCAAGATTTCTCTGTGCAACTACATTCAGGGGATCTAAAACAACGGATCGTTCCCAGTGAACAACCGCCTCCGTTAAACGTGTACTCTTTTTCAGCAGGAACCCCAGAAAATAGTGTGCCAGTGCATCATCAGGATTTTCTGATAATGCCCATTCCAGTACCGGGAAAGTCTCATGGCGGTAAGGGAAACAATACTTCGGATCCGTCCCGGAAGCCTTCTTTAGTAATGTCATTGCTCTGTCAGATTGCCCCATCAGGGAATAATAATAAGCCTGGTAATAATATACCAGGGGCGAAGCAGTCCCTTTTTCAGATTCACCAGCCACCAATTCAAGCAGATGAATGGCATCTGCGTAATTACCACAGCGGGCATACCGTATAGCAACCTCAATGTGATTATCACTGTCGGCCCGGGTCAAATCCAGAAATTCCTCCTGTAATGCCTCCAATGTTGAATTTGTAACGCCTGAAGCAGCAGCTGCAGTCATCTGCAATTGTTTTGAAAACAGATCCAGCGGATCGGTCAATTGATTTTCCCCGATTACCTCCAGGGCTTCTTCAGCTCTTCCCAGTCGAATTAATACCAATGCTTTTACAGCATGAGCCTGTGAATTGAACCCATTGCTTCCGATGCTATTATTAATATGTTCCAATGCCCGGTTCAGCCGGTTTTGTGAAGCGGTAAGCTGTGCAAGTTCAAAATGAGCAATGGCATACCACTCCTGGCTGTAACTGGCCCGGTTAAGGCATTTTTCAGCATCTTTCAGATCTCCGATGCAAATTTGTGTCAATCCTTTGTAATACCATGCTTTGAAGAAAGTGTCGTCACGCTCAATTGATCTGTTAAAATACTCCAGAGCACTGTCATAGTTTCCGTTTTTAAGTGCCATTTCACCCATTGAAGTGTTGGAGCGTATATCACCAGGATCTCTTTCAAGGGCCTTCCGGAAGTATAATTTTGCTTTTTCAGTACTATTGTACCTGTAAAACCTGTCGCCATAAATGAAAAGCAGGTCCTGTGAATTTACCTCACCGGGATCAGGAAGAGCTGCTGCACCTTCAGGGAGCGGAGGGTGTTTGGGTCTTGTGTGTTTGAATGCCAGCAGGGTGTCTCCAACGGATGAAAGCACGGCCATTCTCAACTTGTAGAGGTCAGTCATGCCGGAACCTGCTGCATCTCCAAGAAACGGATTTGCAGGATCGGCATCTGTTTCAGCATTAAATATTTCCTCATCATCATATAGCACCACAATTTTCACATCCTGGTTCACACCCGTAGGTGACCATCCGAATAGTGCTTTTCCCTCGCTCAATTCCAAATTAACCGATCCTTCAAGATTGGCAAAATCGAAGACGCCGATATCTTTTACCGGGAACCAGAAATGGCTGAAAATTTTAGTTTCACCCGGCATCATCCAGAACAGGCTGGGTTGATTTTCCGAATAGGCCCCTGCCTGTGGTTCAAAATATGGCAGGTCCCCATCTGTCAGAATTTTTTCCCACAAACGTCCTGCCGGGGATGTCCCCCAGGTCCAGAGTTTTTTTCCTCTTACAATATGATGATCAGCAACATGCACGAAACCCGCATTCTCTTCCGGACTGTAGCCTCCGAAAAAATCCGATTCAGACTCCACTGAGAAATAACTTGATGACCCGGGAGAATTTTTCCAGTAACTGATATCAATACCTTTGTCAACAGGCCAGTGGAAAAATTCATGCATAGCATGCCCGGTCGCTATTTCCCCGGGAATTACTGCCTGGTAGTTAAGGGTTGCTCTGACAGCACTGGTAGCCCAATACTGGAAACTCTGTATATAAGACGTACAATTTTCAAGTCTGATTCTGGTCTCTACCCAGTTCCTGCCAGGATGTACCGTAGTTCCCACTGACCATCTCATTCTTTTGAGTCTTTCAATTTCACCCACCCAGATGGTCTTTGAACCATCCTGGTTTTCAATGATGGTCCAGTCTATATCCCTGAATCCGCTTGGACGGTGTCCTATGGGGAAATTCCACTCCACACCCCCTGAAACCCAGGCTCCGGTCAGACCAACCAATCCCGGTTTAATAACCTTCTGATCATATAAAAACTGGTAACCGTTGGTTTTGTCCTGTGCACTATGGAGCCTCCCTCCCAGTTCAGGAAGCACAAGGGCTTTTACATATTCATTTTCAACATACAGGGCATTGTATGTTCTTGTACCTCTCTCATTTGTCAACCTGTCCATCATGGTATAGGGATAGGAGTGAATTCTCCAGTTTGGCATGATCTCAGGTTCCCTGACACCATAAGTTGGCAATGTAAGGGGCTCCTGGTACACCTTAACCTGTCCGTATACCGGAAAAGTTAATAATACCAAAAGAGCCATACATGAAAAACCGGTGGGAAAATACTTTCTCATCGCTTTGTAATTGATTACTCTCCGTTTACTTTAAGCACTATTTTATGCTCAGACCCGGTTACTCCAAATTTATTAGTACTCCTTGCCCTCAGGTGATTCTGTCCGCCGTGAAGTTCCCAGGAAAATACCGGATCTGATATTTGCCATTCACCATTGTCAATCGAAACTTCAAAACTTTCAAAATTAGGAGTATGTGTTTCCAACTGTACTTCCAGGAAAGAGTTCCCCTGATCATAAAGATGAATATGCGCCTGGTTCAGTGTCCAGAATATATCACCCGTCCGGCTGGTCCTGATCCCAAGCCTGTCCCGTACATCTTGTTCTCCCTGGTGTTGCCAGGTTTTGTTTTCACTATACTCATCTTCAACGATCAGGTAATCAAAGTTCCAATATGCAAATGGAATTTCAAAAAAATTATTTCTTGATTTATAAGCTA
>JAUVKN010000329.1 GCA_030596245.1 Bacteroidia bacterium
TATATTTCAGTACCGGTGTAATTTATTCGTAACTCCTGGTCGGGTGTTTTAAGGATAGTCATCCCAGCCAGTCCCCTGAAATCAAAGTAAAGCCTCTGGGATGCCCGAATTGAAAAATGGGGCCCTATAAAGAGGTTGATGGAGTTCCAGAAACCTGAACCATAGAGGATCTCTGCATCTTCGGGAATATCAATAATAGAGGATGCATTTTCCACTACATAGGTGGTCATGTCTTTTAACAATGAGTCGCGGATGGCATAGTTGGAACCGAAGGAGAACGATCCGCCGATCCCGAAGTATGAACCAGGGAAAAATCCAACATCGAATTTGATGGCACCTCCGGTTCTTGCATAACCGTTGGAGGCAAGGTCACCTGTTAACGCATAGTCTCCAAGGGGCATGGTGGCCCCGAAAGATATGCTGGCAAAATTCTGCTGCGCCAGGAGAGGCAGGTTTACTATGCTTAAGAAGAGTATCAGGATCCAGTTTATTTTTCTTGCTCGGCTCATTATTTTCATTGATTATTCCTTATTCAATTCTGTTAATATGGTCTGGTTAAATGTAAACAAATTCTATCTCTTTCTCTTAAAAGGCATGGTCATGCACCGTACCCCACCTCCGCCGCGTGAGAGTTCGGCACCATCAATAGTGAGTACATATTTATGAATGGATGATAAGTCTGTTGATCCATCTGTCACATCCTTTGACTTGATGATCTCATATCCCGATTGATGAAGGTTCTCCAGGGTATGGATATTCCGGTTATAACCAATTAGTTTCCCCGGTCCAACAGCAAAGAAGTTGGCTCCGCTGTGCCACTGTTCCCGCTCCTGGGTCATTGTATCTTTTTGTCCTCCGCAGAAGGATGGTTTAAGATCCATTCCAAGTGATGCCAGTGCACTGATCAGGTTCTCCACATTGCGAATGGAACCTACTTTGCCATTTTCAACATCGATTTGAATGGTTTGGTATTTATTGGATTTCAGGATCAGGGGCTCGAACACCATACATGAATCCTTATCCAGTAGGGTAAAGACCATATCCAGGTGGATGAACGATTCGGGTGAGGAGGGTAATTCCTGAACCAGGATGTGGTGTTTCTCTTTTCGTCCTGACAACATTTTGACAAGGAAGTCGATTCCCCTGGAGGTGGTTCGACTTCCCAATCCAACCAGGGTAATATTCTCATTTGCAATGAGAAGGTCCCCTCCTTCAATAGATACGTTACCCTTTCCGAAAGTCTCCTCATCCAGATTTACTGTCTGTACCCTGAAACTGGGATGGTAATCAAAAATAGCCTGCATAATCAGTGCTTCTCTGTCTCTTACCCGGCTGGCCATTCGGGCAATTATTACCCGGTCGCCAACTGCCATTGAGGCATCCCGGGTGAAGAAAAAATTGTGAAGGGGTTGAAGGGAAAAGTGTTCGTTACTCAGGTAACCGGATAGTGTAGTTCGCTCCAGGGATACACCTTGTACAAGCTGTTTGGCCAGTTGCTTTTCATTGAGATCCAGGAGTGCGTCAATCAATTTCGGACGCGCTTCATTGTAGCATGCTTTTTTGACGATTTTTTCCCTTATTTCGCTGGATCTTAGTATATCTTTCAATAGGTCCATTACCCTGAAAGTGGGAACCAACTCCTGAAGAAGGCACTCCAGCTGATTGTATTCACGCCGTGCTACAGCAAGGTTGAGAATATCGCTGTAGAGGGCCCGTTCAGCATTTTTGGGTGTCATATTTTCAACCTCGGGGCCAGGAGGGTGGAGGATTACTCCTTCGAGGGTACCGATTTCTGAATATACCTGGATGGCCGACATGCAGCAAAGGTAATAGAATTAGTGTATGATTTAGTCGGGAAATCCGTTGCTCTTATGGGTGCCGTCACAGAACGGTTTATTAGAAGAACCACCACATCTGCACAGGTATACAGGTCCTTCATTAACAATAATTTTTCCTGCGGAGTTTACGACGCGGAAGTTTCCTGATACTTCAAGGGGACCATTGGCAAATACTTTAAACAGGGCATTGTTATCATCCATGGCCATAAATATTAATCTGTAAAACCAACTTTCCGGTGGGTACCATCACAGTATGGCATACTCCTGGAATCTCCACACCTGCAAAAGGAGGTCATTTGTGTGGGCTTCAGTTCACGATTGTCAGCCCCAATGACTTTGAATTTGCCTTCAACTACAATAGGTCCATCTTTCATGATCCGGATATTTGTGGGTTTGATCCGCGTTGAATTCTCAACTATTTCCGGCTTTTCAGGTTGCTCTATATTCTCTGTAATTGTTTCGGGATTCTCTTCATATTTGGTAACGTGCCGCTGCGCTGCCAACTCTTCGCTGGTAAGATCCGAATTGTGTTTCCAGATGATCGCCTGGGTTGGACATTTGTTAACCACCTCTGAAATTCGTCTTGTTGGCGCCCCTTCCATATTTACCCAGGGCCTTCTCCCAGGATTGAACACTTCAATAAGCTCCCTGAAACAGGTGGTGGCATGGATGCATTTGGAAGGAATCCAGAAGACCGTAATCTCCCCGTTGGTATACTGTCTGTTTCTCGGGTCACCCATTAATTACTCCAAGGTTATATGTTTAGGATTACAAAACAATCTCGATGGTCGAATGTTCATGGGACCACCTGGAAGCTCATTGTTAAGAAATCATTAACGCAGGGTTAAGACCATGTGTAAACTTAATATTCATATAACATAGCTTTCATGTATGGGTTACAATTGAGCTCTTTCTTTGAAGCATCAATCAATAGAAGATTTTAATACAAAAGTTTTAATGAAGAAAATATCTGCTTTCCTGACAATTATTGTTTTTGCTGCCGGCCTGGTAGCGCAGACATCTTTGCAAAAAGAGTTGTTGGCATTTGAAGAGCCTGTTCAGGTCGGAGATGGAGCTCCATCGGATATTTCTGGTGTCATCAGAGGTAGAATTATTGATGCCTCTACTGGTGAAGCACTGATAGGAGCCAATCTGTTTCTTACTGGTACTACCACAGGGACCATTACCGACTTTGACGGGAACTTTTCACTGACCAGTGTTAATCCGGGCAAAGTGAGCGTGACAGCTTCATATGTCTCTTATGAAACCCAGGTGTTTCAGAGTGTTGAGGTTCCTGCGGGAAAGGTGGTTGTTCTGAATGCAAATCTGGATCTGTCATCGCAGTCGATCCAGGAGGTGGTGGTCACTGCAAGGAAACGTGAGCAAACTGAAGCAGCCGTTCTGGTAATGAAAAAGAAAATGCCCTCAATACTGGACGGGATCTCTGCCCAGCAAATTTCCAGATTGGGGGACAGTGATGCAGCATCAGCGCTGAAGCGAGTTACCGGAGTTTCGGTGGAAGGTGGAAAATATGTCTATGTAAGGGGACTTAGCGACCGGTACAGTAGCACTACCCTAAATGGCGCACAGATACCAGGACTTGATCCGGAAAAGAATACGGTGCAAATGGACCTGTTCCCTAGCAATATCATTGAGAATCTGATGGTATATAAGACCTTTTCACCGGACATTCCCGGAAACAGTACCGGGGGACTGATTAATATAGTGACCAAAGATTTCCCTGAGAAATTCACCCTGCAGTTCTCCGGAAAGCTTGGTTTCAATCCTCAATCCAATTTAAGGGATGATTTCCTGACCTATGAGGGAGGTTCCACAGATAAATTTGGAATGGATGATGGGACCAGGGGAATACCGGAGGAGATGGAAACCCTGACAGAGACCGGACAATTGCCTTATATCTACAGCGGTACAGATGATACCCTGGGAATTATTTCCAGGGCTTTTTCCAGGTCAATGGATAATGTATATGGCACCTCTTTCCTTGATCA
>JAUVKN010000134.1 GCA_030596245.1 Bacteroidia bacterium
TCATGATTATTGATTCTTTAAAACATCGAGCAGTTTTTCCGGGACCCTCACAGGCCGGTTTGTTTTTGTGTCGAAGAAAACCAGTACTACTTTGGCTTCATGGGCCAGTGTTCCCTCCTCGTTTAAAATGCGATGGTAGAATTCAATCCGGGCCACAGGCAAATCCTTCACAGTAGTCTCAATGGTTATCAGCTCATCATACTTCAGCACACTCCTGTACCTGGACTCCACCGAATAGACCGGCATCACCACACCACTCTGCTCTAACTCCTTGTAGGGCATGCCCATCTCACGGATCATCTCTGTCCGGCCAATCTCAAGCAGCCTGCTATAATTTCCATAGTAGACCACCCCCATCTGGTCCGTATCTGCGTAAATGACCCTGTACTTTGTTTTACTAATGATCGGTAACATAATAATTGCTCGCTGCGCTCGCGTAAGTTGTTAATAGTTAGTGGAATCTTAAACCTATTCTACTATTCCTTCAAGTTGAAATAAGAAGGCAAACTCCATGGCCGTCTCCCTGTATCTCTCAAACCTTCCCGATGCTCCGCCATGTCCGGTCTCCATGTTGCAATACATCACCAGCAGGTTCTCATCGGTTTTCATATCCCTGAGTTTTGCCACCCACTTAGCGGGTTCCCAGTACTGCACCTGACTATCATGCAATCCGGTAGTCACCAGCATATTAGGATAATCCTTTGACTCCACCTGATCATAGGGAGAATAGCTGAGCATATATTTGTAATACTCCTCTTCATTGGGATTTCCCCACTCATCGTACTCACTGGTGGTGAGTGGAATATCCTCATCCAGCATGGTTGTAACCACATCCACAAAAGGGACTGCAGCTATTACACCTTTGTACAATTCAGGCTGCAGATTGATAATCGCACCCATCAACAGTCCTCCGGCACTGCCACCCAAAGCAAAAAGATGATCAGAACTGGTATATTTTTCTTTGATCAGATGCTCCGCACAATCGTTGAAATCAGTGAATGTGTTTATCTTCTTCAGCAGCTTTCCATTCTCATACCAGGGCCTGCCGTAGATCTGACTTCCACGTACATGTGCAATTGCAAATACAAACCCGCGGTCCAACAGCGACAGGCGGGAAGAGCGGAAGCTGGGATCCATGGTGTGACCATAAGAACCGTATCCATACAACAGGGTTGGATTCTCCCCGTTCAGTTCCACTCCTTTCCTGTAAACAACACTCATGGGGATCCTCTTTCCATCATCTGCTACTGCATAGAGGCGCCTGGCCTCATAATTTGCAGGATCGAAATCACCTCCCAGGACCTCCTCCTGTTTTAAGAGGGTCCTCTCCTTGGTATCCAGATGATAATCATAGGTTGAATTGGGAGTGGTAAGTGAAGTATAACTGTATCTGAGCAGTTCACTATCAAAATCCGGATTGGTGGAGATATAGGCAGTATACACCTCTTCTCCCATATCGATGTAATGTTCTTTTCCACCTTCCCAGCGGATCACCCGCAGATGGTTCAGGCCCTCTTTCCGCTCTTCCACCACCAGGTAATCTTTAAAGATTTCAATACTCTCCAGGAAAACATCTTCCCTGTGGGCAATCACCTCTTCCCAGTTCTCCTTCTCCGTTTTACTCACGGGCGTTTTCATTAACCTGAAATTGGTAGCATCCAGGTTGGTAATGATGTAAAAGTAATCCCCGTAGTGTGATACATTGTACTCCAATCCCCGCAGACGCGGCTGAACGATTGTTAATTCACCCTCAGGAGTATCGGCAGAGAGGAAACGGTATTCATTGGTAAGGGTACTTGAACTCCCAATGATCATGTATTGTTTGGATTTGGATTTATACACATAGGTGCTGAATGTTTCATCCTTCTCTTCATAGACCATCACATCCCCGCTGGCATTTGTACCCATGGTGTGCCTGTAGATCGCTTTGCTCCGCAGGGTAACATCATCTTTCTGTGTATAAAAGATGGTTTTATTGTCATTGGCCCAGGAGGATCCTCCGGTAGTCAGAGGAATTTCGTCACCCAGCATCTCTCCGGTCTCCAGGTCCTTGATATGAATGGTGTATTTCCTTCGACTTACAGTATCAATGCCAATGGCCAAATAGCGGTTATTGGGACTCACGCTCAATCCGCCCACCTGGAAATAGGCATGCCCTTCGGCCATTTCGTTTACATTGGCCATAATCTCCTCTACTGCATCAAGAGACTCCTTCTTCCTGCAGTAGATGGGATACTCCTTTCCTTCCTCGTACCTGGCGTAATAATAATATCCGTTGTCTTTATAAGGGACACTCTCATCGGTCTGCTTGATCCGACCCACAATTTCATCAAAAAGATCTTTTTGGAATTTCTCAACTCCTTTCATCTTCGATTCTCTGTATCCGTTTTCTGCATCCAGGTATGCAATCACTTCAGGATCTTCCCGCTCCTTCAGCCAGTAATAGTTATCGATCCGGGTATCTCCATGTATGATCAGTTCTTTTGGTTTTTTCGCCGCAACAGGTGCTTCCATTGATTTGGATGTTTTACATGATTGTATGGTCAAAGCTGACAGGGTGATCAGTATGGCCGTTTTTATTCTCTTCATTTAGATAAATTTAAGAGTGCGAAAATAAGCAATATTTCAATAGTATTGCTCTATCTACCAAACGATTTCAAGTCCATCAAAAATTTGCTGTTGATTGCGTTTACCCTGGTAAACCGATGGACGAAATAGTTTGGGTAAATGCGTGTTGAATTGCATAACCAGGATAACAAACCTTCCAATAAGATGTTCACCGGGAGGAGGTCAGAGACCCTTCATCGAAAGCTGGATCCTGTTCCGTGAAATGTCCACTTCCAGCACTTTGACCCTCACATGCTGGTGGATCTTCACTATATCATTGGGATCTTTTATAAACCTGTCTGCCAGCTGAGAAATGTGCACCAATCCATCCTGTTTTACCCCCACATCAACAAAAGCTCCAAACTTGGTAATGTTGGTGACGATCCCCGGAAGTTCCATTCCCGGTTTCAGATCTTCCACACTATATACACTCTGATCAAATTCAAAAACTTCGATTTGCTCCCTGGGATCCCGTCCCGGTTTTTCAAGTTCGGACTTTATATCCTTCAAAGTGGGCAAGCCGATATCTCCTGCCACATATTTCTGAAGATCGATCTGCTTCACCAGGGAGTCGTCCTGAACCAGTTGAGTGAGATCAACATTCAGATCTCCAGCCATACTTTCCACGATATGATAACTTTCCGGATGAACGGCAGAATTGTCCAACGGGTTTTCTGCCTCTTCGATGCGCAGGAATCCTGCACATTGTTCAAAAGCTTTCGCTCCCATTCTGGGTACTTTTTTCAACTCTGCCCTGGAGCTGAATCCCCCGATTTCCTGGCGGTAATCAACCACATTCTGCGCAAGGACAGGTCCCAATCCGGACACATAGGTAAGCAGGTGCATGCTGGAAGTATTCACATTCACCCCAACCATGTTTACACAACTTTCCACCACCTCATCTAAACTCCTCTTCAGGTTGCCCTGGTCCACATCATGCTGGTACTGTCCCACCCCAATGGATTTAGGATCAATCTTCACCAGTTCTGCCAGCGGATCCATCAAACGCCTTCCAATGGATACAGCTCCCCTTACGGTCACATCATAATCGGGAAACTCGTCCCGGGCAATTTTTGATGCTGAATAGATGGAGGCACCTGACTCGTTGACCACATAGACCTCAATCTCCTGCTGAAATCTGATAAGTCTGATAAAACGCTCTGTCTCCCTGCTGGCTGTTCCGTTGCCAATGGCAATGGCCTCCGTCTTGTATTGCTGAACCAGTGAGGATATTTTTTTTGTGGCACCTGTCCGGTCCGACTGTGGCGGATGTGGATAAATAGTCTCATTGTGGATCAGGTTTCCATGTTCATCCAGACAAACCAGCTTGCAGCCCGATCTGAAGCCCGGATCCAGGGCCAGAACGCGTTTTTGTCCCAGGGGTGAGGCCAGGAGCAATTGCCTCAGGTTGTCGGCAAACACCTTAATGGCTTCCTGATCTGCTTTCTCCTTGTAGAGTGCCTTGTATTCATTTTCTATGGAAGGGTGGATCAACCTTTTATATGAATCCCTTACTGCCTCCGAGACTTGCTGACCAACATCATGGGGACTACTCACAAACTGCTCCTCCAGGGAGTCGATCACCCGGCTGTTCTCTGGTTCAACGGAAAGCTTCAGGAATCCTTCGTGCTCTCCCCTGCGCATGGCCAGAATCCGGTGTCCCGGACACCTCTTCAGGGGCTCGCTGAATTCAAAATAATCCTTGTATTTGACTCCATCCTCCTCTTTACCCTTTACCAACTTGGAAGAGATCACCCCACTGCGGTCAAAATGATACCTGACGGTTCTTCTGGCACGTGGGTTCTCGTTCACCCATTCCGCAATAATATCCCTGGCTCCCTGAAGCGCATCCTCGGCGGTCTCAACCTCTTCATTCACAAAGGAAGAGGCAGCTTTCTCAACCTGCATTTCCTGCTGTTTCATGAGGATTTTCGCAAGAGGTTCCAATCCCTTTTCACGGGCTATGGTTGCCCTTGTTTTCCTTTTGATCTTGTAGGGCAGGTAAATGTCCTCCAGCATTACAGGATCAAGGCACTCTTCAATGTTGAGTTTCAGTTTTTCGGTAAGCTTACCCTGTTCATCAATTGTTTTAAGGATATACTCTTTCCGCTTCTGAAGCTCTTTCAACTTGTTCAACTCATCGCGGATCTCTGTGATCTTCACTTCATCCAGGCTTCCTGTATGCTCCTTTCTGTATCGGCTAATAAACGGAATGGTGGCTCCCTCTTCCAACAACTCAACTGTGTTCTTTACCTGCCTGACCGGGATACCGGTCCTCTCTGCTATAATTTCCTCAAAAATGATCATTGGTAAGGTTTAATACGTTTGGTTAAAGGTAGTGATTGATAGGATAAAAAGTTATTTTTGTATAAAAGCGCTATCCATGAGTCATCATCTTATTTTTCCCTCCATTCTAACAGCTGACTTTCTTCACCTTGAGAAAGAGATCGAAATGGTTAATGCATCGGAAGCCGATTTGCTGCACCTGGATATTATGGATGGGGTTTTTGTACCCAACCTTACTTTTGGATTCCCGGTGATCCGGCAAATCAGGTCCGTTTCAAAAAAACCACTGGATGTTCACCTGATGATTGCAGACCCTGACCGGTACCTGGAACAGTACAGGGATGCCGGAGCTGATTGGCTCACGGTGCATTATGAGACCTGTCCCCATCTTCACCGCACCATTCAGAAGATCGGAGAGCTGGGCATGAAGCCGGCCGTATCCATCAATCCACATACCGACGTGGCACTTCTGGAACCAGTGCTGAAAGATCTGAACATGGTGCTGGTCATGACTGTAAATCCGGGATTTGGGGGACAGACCTTCATCGAAGCTTCCTGGGACAAGATCAGAAAACTGAAAAAGATGATTGTCGATGCAGGCGCTGAGACACTGATCCAGGTGGATGGGGGCGTAACCGAAGAGAACATAGGTGATCTCATCCATGCCGGCGTCGATGTATTTGTTGTGGGCAATACAATTTTTTCAGCCCAGGATCCTGCACAGGTCATTTCTAACCTTAAAAATCCTTCATAACCCATGTACCAGCAGAAAAAACCACGCGATTACCGGAGCCTCTGGATCATCAGTATGGCACTGTTGGCCATCGGCATTGTACTTACCATCAACCTGGCCATGATCCGGCCGTTGGGATATGTCTTATTGGGGGTGGGAGGTTTTGGCCTGGTCTGGAGCCTGACCAACATGGATAAGTGGAAAGATAAAAAGGAGAAGAACGATCAAAAACGGTTTAGCTGATCACTCCGGTCCCCTCCAGGAAATGTTGAATGTTTAAGGTATCCAGGCATATTGATAAATTCGAATTCAGGAACTAGCCTTTGGCTGGTGAGATTTCCAATCCTCAGGATATTCTTTTACAGGTAAAAATGCTTCAGCCAATATTCAAATATTGGATCATTAAAGTGAATCATATCCCCATGTATCTCCAGAATGTCCTTGGTTCCAAGCATCTTTTTGTTCTTGGATACATTCCTGGGGGTTCCTAAATTGAATTCAAGCATTGTCGCTGCAGAAGTCAGCCTTCTTTCTCCATGCAATATAGCTTTTAACAGGTTTATCTGTGTAGTACTTAAACCCTCGCATATATCCTGGTAATAGAGCGTATTAGAACTGATTACCAAATCCATTGATTCTGACAGGATCTCTTCAGTTACCTCTGAGTCAGTATTGTTCCAGGTATTATGACTAAGTTGCTGGAGATAATCCGGATGATTGCTGGTATGG
Organism: Bacteroidia bacterium; assembly: GCA_030596245.1. Taxonomy (GTDB): domain Bacteria; phylum Bacteroidota; class Bacteroidia; order Bacteroidales. The sequence continues at coordinate 6,356 of JAUVKN010000134.1, forward strand.
CTGATCATTTTGTGTACTATATCTTTGGAGATTTTTTTCCCTGTTTTTGAAAAGGAATCTCTGATATAGTCAATCCAATGCTTTTCGGGGATCTTTTGAAGTAAGAAAAGATCTCCAAATCTGTAGAATGCACGGGATTCCTCTTTAAACAGTTCCAGCATCATATGTTTTCTGCTTCCATACAGACAATAAGTTGTATTGTTATGGTATTGCCAATATGATCGCAGCTCTTGCTCAAATAACACACTCTCTGGGAGTTTGGAAATATTCTGAAATTCGTCAATACATACCACTATCTTAATTCCTCTCTTATTGGCAATAACCTCCGGCAGATTTATAATCTCATCTTTTGCTTTTTTCGCTTCACTCCATGTCAATTTCAAAGTAAAATCGTTCACAGGATCGGCACCAAATGAAAATGAAGGTGACAATTTCCTGAAAAACTCCCTACCTGCCTGCAACAGTTCTTCCTTTCTGCTAATACTACACCTGATAACTTCTCGCATATAACTCGTAAGGAATTCTTCTTCGGTCCTGATTTTAAAAAAATCAAGGAATGCAAACCGGAGTTCATTGTCCGTATTCAATTGCTCAACCTGTTTTATCAATGATGACTTCCCCCATCGCCTTGGTGAAATCAAAATGGTGTTTATTCCAGCGCTGTTGTTATTTTGAATGCGCTGAATATCTGCACTTCTATTGATAAAATGATCACCTGTTACAATTTTTCCATATCTAAAAGGAGAACTCATATTTTTATACTATTAAGTATTATACTCTTGGGTATAATACCCAAAGGTATAAAAACAAATCAAAACAGGCAAATATCAATCATAAATGTAAGCTCCGAAAAAGGAAAACGGAGAAGGGTAGTACCGTGGATCCCGATAATCACCAGAACAATAAATAGCTCCGGGAGCGTAAACGCTTTTACTTTCATGATACTTCAATTTGCTATTCCTTCCACCTATATATCCCGGAATTCAGGAAATGTACCAAGAATTACTTAATGAGTTAGTTACAATAATCGAAAAAACAAAAGAGCAGATTACGGAAAACAAAATGTCGTTACACTTTCACGACATTTATCATGGTCTCATTTTCTTATACTTATACCACTCAAAGACCAGAAGGCCAGAGACTTTTATGGAAAACTTGCATATGCAACTTATTTGGCGTTCGTGAATTAAGAATACAAATCGAGAAGAAAGCCTACGAAAGGTGGAGAGTTTGTCAAGGAAGTTTATTAGATTATCGAAGAATTAGATACACTTGCGGTAGCAATTTTTTTGTGTACCATTGATGAATCTTGTAGTAATAATGTTGAGCTTTGCCCGCTCGACAATGATTGTGTTTTTCATCATCAGCTCAATCTTCACTTTATCCCGGCCAGCTTAAGCAGCTCATCCAGTTCTTTATCGGAAATGGTCTTTTTCACAGACTTGTCATAGATGGTCAGCAGGTATGCTTCATGATCAAAGACCTGAACGTAAGTGATGACCCGTGAACCGCCGGATTTACCCTGTCCTTTGGAGGTGATGGCCATGCGTACCTTGTAACAGTCCCTGCCCAGGGATTTACCCTGCATGGGGTTTTCTTTTATGGTAATTATCAGGTTGTCAAGGTCGGCTTTCAGGGAGGGATATTTTTTCGCAATCCTTTTGGCATGCTTCTTAAAACCACTGGTAACGATTACATCAAAGCTCATTTAAGAAATCTTCAGCTGATTGTTTTTCGAGTTTTCCTTCCTGCATGAGCTTCACTTCTTTCAGGGAGTGTTGTAAGTCATCTACAAACTCCTGCTGCTCGGGGGTCAGCTGGCGCACTTTTTTAAAGCCAAGATTATTAACAAGTTCCATGAAGAACTTGAGTTTACTATCCGGTATTTCGATTACTACCCTTTGCATAGCCATTGTTTTACTTTATTGCATACGCTTGCCCGGTCTTAAAATCCCGTATCAGCGCATCTATTACCATATATATCTGCTTTTTGGCGTTCTCTGGGAGAGCAGAGACTTCCTGGAAACGGTTTAACATATCCTTGTTCAGTTCAAAGGATGTTTTACCCACCAAGTAATCGATCGATACATCTAGCGCATCAGCGATGCGAATAATTACATCGATGGAAGGTTTTACTTCATCTCTTTCGTATCTACCGATCAGATCCCCGGAGGTTGCGGCCCTTTTACCCAACTCGCTCTGAGAAAGCTTCTTCTCCTTCCTTAAAGTGGTAATATGCTGTCCTAAAGTCATACTTATTTATCAATAAAATGATATGAAAATCAAGGTATTTACAAAAATAACTGATATAAATATCATAAACAAGTGAAATATTCTTTGCTCGCCAAATTATTGAAAGTACCCCAGAAGAGTTTCTCATAGAATCCTGTATCATGCTTTTCTGCATAATCCGGATCTGTGACCGCATCATGCAAGTCTGGATTAAGTGAAACGATTCTGCTATTCATTCTTGATCTGTACTTCCAAGGCTTAGTTAAATAACAATCAAGTTTCCTTTTTCTAAATAAGTTCAATTCTAAATTCCTCCGCAAATCCTAAAGTAAAACTGGAATTTAGTGTTGCAATAATGCAACATGATAGGTGTACGGTTCCTTATGCCATTCAGGTATAGGTTTTATACTGCAGGTCTATCCACTGATGGACCGAAATTGCAAATTCATTGTATTATTTCAAGATATTTCTCCTGATAATTCCTGATTTTAACATATTTCACATGGTTCTTTTGCGTTTTGTTGTAGTCGTACCTGCTTGGCTTCAAGGATTTGCTGCTTCCATTGCTCTGTAGGCAAAGGAGTTCTGGTTAAGGCTTCATACGGGGTTAAACCTTTCAGGGAGTGATGGGGTCGTTCATATTGATAATCAGGAATGATTGTAAATACCGGTTGAAAATTGCACAGGGTACCGGTTGAAAACTGCACAGCTTACTAAAGAAAATTAACTTGCCTTTTACACTAAAAAGGCACTAAAAATGGTAAGCATGGTAGACAAACAAAAAATCATTCAGTATTGGCACATCGAGAAGAAGTCGGAGGTTGAAATAGCCTCAGTACTCGGGGTTAGCCGCAACACGGTCCGACGGTACGTAAAATCGTTCGTTCGGGCATTGGAACAAAACCAGGCCTCGGGGTTGCCGGAGCCTATACTCTCCGATTTCCTGCTGACCGCTCCTAAGTACAATTCCAAGAACCGGGGCAAAAGAAAGCTGACGACCGAGATCATTCAGGAGATCGACCGACATCTTCAGGAGAACGATGAGAAGAGACGAACCGGCAAAAGCAAACAGATTGTCAAGGGTATCGATATATGGGAGATGTTGCAGGCATCGAGTCATGACATCGGTTACACGGTAGTCTGTGATTACATACTCTTAAAGAAGTCCGGCAAACAAGAGGCTTTCATTCGCCAGGAGTATAATCCGGGGGAGAACTGCGAGTTTGACTGGTGCGATATCAAAATAACGATCGGCGGAGTTGAGCGGAAGCTGTACCTGGCCGTATTCACAATGTGTAAGAGCAATTACCGGTTTGCGATGATTTTTCAGAGGCAGGACACCCTGGCTTTCATGGAGTCCCATATTGCCTTCTTTGATCACCTTGGCAGGGTTCCGCTGCGGATGAACTACGACAACATGCGAGTTGCCATTGCCAAGTTCGTGGGTCCTCATGAGAAAAAGCCCACAGTCGCTTTGTTACAGTTGTCGACGTTTTAC
>JAUVKN010000144.1 GCA_030596245.1 Bacteroidia bacterium
AGTTTATTGACAATGCCGTCAATCTGTGACACAAGGTAATTGTAGAATACTTGAAGTATGATAGCCACCATCAGACCGGTAACAGTCGTGATCAGGGCGATCTTGATACCTCCTGCAACAATGGTAGGTGAAATATCACCCTGCACCTGGATCGTATCAAAAGCTTTGATCATCCCGATTACCGTACCCATAAAACCAAGCATGGGGGCGATGGCAATGAAAAGAGAGATCCATGAGAGGTTTTTCTCCAGGAGGCCCATCTGTACACTGCCGTAAGCCACAACCGATTTCTCGACCACGTCAAGGCCTTCATCAACGCGGTCAAGTCCCTGGTAGAAGATGCTGGCTACCGGTCCGCGGGTATTGCGGCAAATTTCTTTGGCAGCCTCCATACCGCCTTCATTCAGTGCATCTTCAACGGCACTGAGAAGTTTGTCGGTATTGGTGGTAGCCAGGTTCAGGTAAATAACCCGTTCAAAAGAGAGGGCCAGACCAAAGATCAATGTCAGAAGAACAGCACCCATAAAGCCGGCGCCACCTTCAATGAATTTTGTCTTTATGGTGGTGTGCAGTACAGTCATGCCACCTTCTTCTTCGGTTTCCACCGGTTCTGCGACCGTCGGGATTTCTACTGTAACCTCCTCAACCTGTGTGGTATCTTCAGTCGCAGGAGATTCAGTTGTTTCATCCTGCGCAAAGATTGATGCTCCCATAAAAAGCATCCCGAATACGGCTATCAATGCAAATAATTTCTTCATGGTGTTGTTTTGTTTGTTTTACTTTATGATTTAACGTGAATATTGCTAATTTATAACTTTTATCCTAAAAAACATTGCGGAGAGGGAGGGATTAGCTCGAAACCTTTGGTTTCTTCGTGAACTCGCCTTTGTCTCGGTTACTCGAAACCTCAAACTCTTCACTCTATCTTATAAGCTTGTTTTTTTTAAGCATTGCGGAGAGGGAGGGATTCGAACCCTCGGTACCCTTTAGAGGTACACACGCTTTCCAGGCGTGCCAGTTCAACCACTCCTGCACCTCTCCAGTAAATCTATATTCTTTCCCGGGCCTCCCTCTTCCTTTCAAACCCGCTTATCTCCAGATTTTTATAAGAACCACTCCTGCTACAGTTTACAGTATAAACCCAAAGGAGAATTTCGCGGCGAAAAATACAAAAAAATATTAATACTAGCACTCATGGCAGTGTGATTTCTCCTTTAAGCGATTTATTTAAATGCATTTTAACCTCTTCATACTCTAGATTTTGAGCCAACAGAACCATTAATTTGGTCGTGGCAGCCTCAGTAGTAATATCATAACCGCTTATCACTCCAGCTTTTAGAAGATGTCTGCTGGTTTCGTATCTGCCCATCTCAACACTCCCCCTGCTGCACTGGGTCACATCCAGGATGAAGATGCCTTTATCTACTGCTGTCTTGATTCTCCTCAAAAACCATATCCCGGTGGGAGCATTCCCGGCACCATATGTCTCCAGGATCACTGCTTTCAGTTCTTTGTATCCCAGAACGGCATCCATATATTCAGGGGTCAGTCCGGGAAAGAGTTTCAGTATGGCAATATGGTTGTTGAGTTCTTTATGTACCACAAGTTTCCTGAATCTTCCGGGGTGCCTGACAAACTCGCGGTTATAGACCAGATGAACGCCAGCCTTTGCAAGGTAAGGGTAGTTGGCTGATTGAAATGCGTTAAATTGTTCGGCGTTTACTTTGGTGGTTCTGTTTCCACGGGACAACTTACTTTCAAAGTAGATGCATACTTCGGGGATCAACGGTTTTCCATACTCTTTTGCAGCTGCAATGACAATGGATGTGATCAGGTTTTCCTTCCCGTCAGTTCTCAGGGCCCCGATGGGTAACTGAGCTCCGGTAAAAATAACTGGCTTGTCCAGATTTTCCAGCATAAAGCTTAAAGCTGAAGCTGAATAAGCCATGGTATCCGTACCATGTAACACCACAAATCCATCATAAGAACTGTAATGTTGTTCTATGATCTCAGCAATGTGTGTCCAGGTAGAAGTATCTATATCCGAAGAATCGATGGGCGGATCGAAGCTGATGGCTTTGATGTTGCATCCCAATACCTTGATTTCGGGGATCTGATTCATGATGTTTTTAAAATCGACAGGTTTTAGGGATCCGTTGACTGGATCCTCAAACATTCCGATGGTACCCCCTGTATAAATAATTAATATAGAACTGTTTTCAGAATCCATGTTGAGGCTAAATTTGAAACAGCTGTTTCGCATTTCGGGAGGTAATCTCCCCGATCTCTTCTTTGGTTAAGTTATGAATTTCTGCCACTTTTGCGGCAATTTCCACCAGATAACTGCTCTCATTTCTTTTGCCCCTGTGGGGAACCGGTGCAAGGAAAGGGGAATCAGTCTCCAGCAGGAGCCGATCCTTTGGAATGGATTGTACCACCTCTCCCATGTTTGAATTTTTAAAAGTGACAATTCCGTTGATCCCGATCATAAAATCATAGGAAAGTGCTTTTTCCAGCACATCCCTTGATCCTGTAAAACTGTGGAACACCCCGCACAATCCTTGAGTTCCGAACTCATCCAGTGCCTTAAAAATCTCAGGAAATGAATCCCGGGCATGAATTACCAGCGGCAGCTCCAACTCCTTTGCCCATCCTATCTGAGTTTTGAAAACTTCCTCCTGTTCGCAGAGGAAAGTCTTATCCCAGTACAGGTCAATTCCGGTTTCACCAATGGCTATGATTCCTGGCCGGTCCAGTTGGGTTTCGATAGTTTTGAGTTCCTCCCTGTAATTATCTTTTACCGAAGTTGGGTGAAACCCCATCATGGGGTAACAGACTTCAGGATATTGATCTGCCAGGCTGAACATTGGACCGGTGGAAGAGCAGTCAATATTAGGAAGAAACATGCGGGAAACACCTGCATCAACAGCCCGCTTGACCATTTCATCACGGTCAGATGAAAAAGCATCCAGGTAGAGGTGCGTATGTGAATCGGTGTACATTTTTCAATGCGGCTACAAACATATAATATCCTATTGCATATTATAGCGCAAGTTGATCATTCACTCCTTTCGCGGATATTATACCGCTGCTTAATTTTGTGCAAAACACAAAATATAGGCAGCTAACATAACATCCGCTTCAGGAGTAATTCCAGATTGCGCTTTTTAATATATGTTGCAGGAACCGGACTAAACAACACCCTGTGCCAGCATGGCATCGGCCACTTTCACAAAGCCTCCGATATTGGCACCCTTCACGTAATTTACGTATCCGTTAGATTCGGACCCGAAATCCACACAGGTTTGATGGATATTTTTCATAATGGTTTGCAAACGACTGTCCACTTCCTCCCTGGACCATGGCAGGCGCATGCTGTTCTGGGTCATTTCAAGCCCTGACACTGCCACACCGCCCGCATTGGCGGCTTTGCCTGGTCCGTAAAGGATCTTTGAATTAAGGTATACCTCAATGGCATCGGGAGTGGAAGGCATGTTGGCACCTTCGCTGATAACCTGACAACCATTCTTGATAAGGGTTTCGGCATCTCCTTTATCGATCTCGTTTTCTGTAGCAGATGGGAAAGCCACATCGCATTTTACATGCCAGGGCCGTTTTCCTTCAAAATATTCACAACCGAATTTTTCTGCATACTCTCTGATCCGGCCTCTGCGAATGTTTTTAAGTTCCATGACCCATGCAAGTTTTTCAGCATCGATTCCATCAGGATCGTAGATGGAGCCACCTGAATCTGAAAGCGTAACTGCTTTTCCTCCCAGTTCAGTCAGTTTCTGGACCGTAAACTGTGCCACATTCCCGGAACCTGAGACAGCAGCCACTTTTCCTTTCAGTGAATCCCCTTTATTCTTCAACATCTCTTCGGCAAAATAGACTGCACCATACCCGGTGGCTTCGGGTCTGATCAGGCTTCCGCCCCACTGCAGTCCTTTCCCGGTGAGTACACCAGTAAATTCGTTCCGGATGCGTTTATACTGACCGAAAAGGTAGCCTATTTCACGTCCACCTACCCCGATGTCGCCGGCAGGGATATCTGTATTTGGGCCTATATGCCTGCAAAGCTCGGTCATAAAGCTCTGACAGAAGCGCATCACTTCATTATCAGATTTGCCCTTGGGATCAAAATCAGATCCACCCTTTCCTCCACCCATGGGCAGGGTTGTGAGGCTGTTTTTGAGTACCTGTTCGAAGGCGAGGAATTTTAAGATGCCCAGGTTCACGGTGGGGTGGAAACGAAGCCCTCCCTTATAGGGGCCAATGGCCGAATTCATTTCGATTCTGAAGCCTTTGTTGATCTCCACCTCACCCTTATCATTGATCCAGGGCACCCTGAACAGAATAACCCTCTCGGGTTCTGTCATTCTTTCAAGGATCTTTGCATGTTTATATTTAGGGTTCTCTTCAATGTACGGGATCAGCGATTCGGCTACCTCGTGAACAGCCTGGTGGAATTCCGGTTCTGCTAGATTTTTGGCCTTTATTTTGGCCATGAATTGTTCAACTTTTGGATCCATATAGGTTTTTTATTAGGTTCAATTGCCCGTAAAACTAAAATTAATTCATTCAGCCGGGTATGTCGTTTATCATGTATTGTGTATGTCATTAAACATTGTCGAATAACATACTAAGAGTGAGAACCATTGTCCAGGGACACACTGATTCTGGTGTGGTACCGGTTTCCGGGCTCGACGGAGATCCATTGTTTAAGTTCCATCTCCATGAGCAGGGAAAGGACCTTGTGAATGGGGATCCCGGTATTGTGGCTGAGGGTTCCAGGAACGATTCCTGGTATTTCCTGAATTAATTGAAGTAACTGGTGTTCATCTTCTGAGGAAAAAAGTTCGGGGGTTGCTGTTTTTGCCTGGGTTTGGGGATGATCATCCCAGTTCAAATGGGTGATCACATCTTCCGGGGATTCAACCAGTGCGGCAAGGTCACTTTTTATAAGCCCGTTACATCCTTTTGATCTCTCATCACTGGTACGGCCAGGGACGGCGAGTACATCCCGATTATATGATGAAGCCAGAACAGCGGTAATCAAAGCCCCTCCCGTTTTGGCCGATTCAATGACCAGGGTGGCATCCGACAGACCCGCAATAATCCGGTTCCGGCGAAGGAAATTGTTGCGTTCCGGTCCCATTTTTGAGTGAAAGTCGGTTACCAGGGCGCCCTGTCCAATGATCTTCTTTGCAGTGTCGCGATGAGATTGAGGATAGATTGTTGACATTCCATGGCCTAACACTGCAACCGTGGGTATGCCGCTTCCCAGAGCTGCCCTGTGGGCAATCACATCAATGCCGTAAGCAAGTCCGCTTACAATGACCAGGTCATTCAGCATGGATGCCAGCCCCGAAACGATCGCCTTGCAGTGATCTCTCCCATAGGAAGTGGCCCTTCGGGTTCCAACTACACTCAGGCTACGGCGGCATTTGAGGCCCTCTTCTCCCCTGGTATATAACAGGATGGGGCCATCGGCACACTGATTCAGACGCTGTGGGTATTCCGGATCTTCAAAATATAGGGCAGAGATGTGGTACCTTTCAAGGAATGCAATTTCCTTCTCTGCCTGTCCCAATAGGGTGGAAGCGTTAAATGACTGCGACATGCGAGGTCCAATACCCTCGATCTTCTCAAGGAGCTCCCTCTTCTGATCGAAGACAGCGCGCGCTGATCCTAAATTATCAATCAGTTTTCGGGCGGTAATGGGACCTATGGCCGGGGCCATGGTCAATGCGATCCGGTACAACAATTCTGTGCGGTCATTTTGAGGCATCTCTTTTTCAGGGTTAATGTGTTGCCATCCCTGTTTATCGGCTTCATTATTATCAATGTTTCAGTAAGCTTAGAAACAAAATTACCCCTGGCGTGTTTAACGTTACGTATTATTGAGAACAACCAACCTTGAAGTGTAGATGAATCTGAAAAGATACATTGCTGAACTTAGAAGACGTAATGTATTCAAAGCTGGCATTGCATACCTGATAGTGGCATGGGTAATTGCCGAGGTAGCATCTGTGGTGTTTCCTACCTTTAATGCGCCGGCCTATTTTATGAAGGCGCTTTTGATTATACTTTTCATTGGCTTTCCAATCAATCTAGTTTTTTCATGGATCTATGATATTACCCGGGAAGGCATTAAGAAAACGGAGGATATTGATCAGGAAGCACAAAAATCAAAGTTGACCGGCAACCGCCTTAATAAAGTCATCATTGTCTCATTGTCTGTGGTTGTAGTTCTGTTGCTGTATAATCAATTCCGGAAAACACCAGGCAAACAAGAGGGGAAAGTTAATAGTAATGTAATTGTTGAAACGGTTATTGAGGATGAGAAATCCATTGCTGTGCTCCCTTTTGTCAATAGGAGTAATGATCCGGATCTTGAACCTTTCTGTGATGCTATGACCGGGGCGGTTATTTCAAGGCTAAGCAAAATCAGCTCATTAGGCAAGATTATTCCGCATACATCAGTACTTAAGTACAAAGGGACAGATAAAAGTGCGCCGGAAATTGCAAATGAATTAGGAGTTACGCATATTCTGGATTGTAGTTTTCAGAAACAAGGTGATACGATAAAAATAGATCTGTCGTTAATTGATGCGACAACCGATGACAACATCTGGTCTGAGGAATATCTCAACGTATTAAAGGATAAATTCCAGATACAGGCCTTTGTAGCTGAAAAAGTAGCTGAAAAACTGGATGCGCAAATAACGGAGACCGAAGAAAAATCGATCCGGAAAGTACCTACAAACAATGAAGAGGCCTATAACTCATTTCTATTGGCTGAGTTTCAAAAAAATAAATCTAACGAGAGAGCTTTCGAAATAGCAATACCTTTATATGAAAAGGCTATTGCATTGGATTCATTGTTTATAGAAGCCTACATTGGCCTGGGAGAGATATGGTTTACACGAGGTTGTGTCTGGGGAACAATTAGTGAAAAGGAAGCCTGGGGAAGTGCAAAAACACTATTTCAAAAGGCGCTCGAAATCGATAGTACAAATAGCCATGTAGTTGACATGATGTACGATGGATATTTTTACTTTGAATGGGACTTCGATAAGGTTGAGAAATATTACCAGTCTATTTTACATGGACCTGTGACTAATACTAGATTTGCGTTTGATTACTGGGCATCGGTTGATTTGGACTATTTAGAAAAAACAGGAAGGTATAATGAGGCTCTTGAAAACATAAATAAGAGAATCCTGTTTGATCCAACTGTTGGAGTGAATTACTCTTTTAAGGCTGGATTACTATTACTTCTGGGTAAAATAGATGAAGCTATCGATCTATTAGAAAAGTACGATCCATTGTACAACAATGATTTCTGGTATTTACGCGAGACAGCAAAACATTATTTCAATCTGGAGGAATATGAAAAATCCAGGAACCATCTGAACCTGTTAATGAAAAATTTCGAGGACCGCCCCCCGATCCTGTTATGGTTAAATGCTGTGTATCATCAAATGGATGGCGACAGCAGGGAGGCTGAAAGATATCTGGAGAAATTAAACGATAGATACCAGATTCATGCATCGGGGAGTCCGGCATGGTTTTTAGCGCTATACTACTGCACCTTTGAGGATTATGAAAATGCTTTTAATTGGCTGCTAAAGTCCTACGATCGACGTGAGGTAGAGATGACCTGGTTCCGAGAAGAACCAATTCTAATCCCTGTACGCGACGATCCGCGATATAAGGACCTTTACAGGAAAATCGGATTTCCAGAAAGATCATAGACTTTGTGAAAGAAAAAGTTTCTCAAAGGTTCCCCCTTCAGGCATCCCGGTGAACAATCACATCGATCCCGTTAGCCAAACCACTCACAATGACCAGGTCATCAAGCATCCCTGCCAGTACGCTAATGATCTCTCTGCACAAATCCCTGCCATAGGAGGTGACCCTGCGGGTCCCTACCACTCTGAGTGCCCTGCGTGTATTTAGTCCTGTGTCTCCTTTTGCATAGAGCAGGATGGGACCATCCTCACACTCTTTCAGCCGTTCCGAATAGGTGGCATCTTCGAAGTAGAGGGCGGTAATGCCATGCCGCTCCAGAAAGGTCAGCTCCTTCTCCGCCTTTTCAAGCAGACTGGAGGAAGAGATCGATTCGCTTAGGCGCGGGCCGATGCTCTGTATTTTCTGTAGCGAGGCTTTTTTTAAGCGGAACACCGCGCTAGCTGAACTGCAAATCATCAAAGTGTTCGGACTCCAATTAGCTAAAAGTTAAGAGAGACATTTTTATGACAATTACGCAGAAAAACGTCCCTTTTTTGCAGTTTACTCAAGGTTAAGCCTTTGAGAAAACCAACACTCCATTTTGTCCGCCAAAACCAAACGAATTCGAGATTGCTGCACTAATCTTAACTGCACGTGCTTTATTAGGTATTACATCAAGTGGACATTCCGGATCGGGAGTTTCATAATTAATAGTGGGAGGTAATATTCCGTTTTGAAGTGCCAATACACAAGCAGCCGCCTCAATGGCTCCTGCAGCACCAAGCGTATGACCGATCATTGATTTTATTGAGCTAACCGGAACATTCCGGTTATTAAAAGCCTTTTGAATAGCTAAGGTTTCTGTTTTATCGTTCATTTTTGTAGATGTTCCATGGGCATTTACATATCCAATTTCATCCATGCTAAGCTGAGCATCTTTTACTGCATTTTCTATGGCAGCCGCTGCCCATTTCCCTGAAGGTTCAGGAGCTGCAATGCCATAAGCATCTGCAGTCATGCCAAAGCCCTTTAAAATGGCGATGGATTTGGCACCTCTCTTCTCGGCATGTTCAAGTGTTTCCAATACCAAAACGCACGATCCTTCTCCCATTACAAAACCATCGCGATTTAAATCGAACGGACGGCTTGCCATTGAAGGGTTATCGTTGAATGATGAAAGAACGCCCATGCTTGAATAGGCGTCGAGAACTAAGGGTGTGATAGTAGATTCTGCACCCCCGGCTAATATTACATCGGCCGCACCAACTCGCAGTAAGCCCAACGCTAAGCCTATGGAATGGGTGCCTGTGGTGCATGCTGCAGAAACACCCAAATTGGGGCCATGAATACCCAACACGATGGCAGCGTTGCATACCGGCATATTGGGAATTACTCTAGGTACAGTAAGTGGATTAACAGACCCTGGACCCATTTTCAAAAATCGAGCAGTTGCTTCTTCCAAAAAAGTATAATCTCCGGCAGCAGATCCAATTACACATCCTATTCGGGTTCTGTCTTCGATATTCAAATCTAATCCAGCATCTTTAATGGCCTCGATTGCTGCACTCGACGCCAGTTGCGAAACACGAGCCATTTTGCGTGATTCTTTCCGATCAAAATAATCTCCGGGATTGTACGTTAAAATTTCTGATGCGACCTGACTCATATGACCTGTGGAGTCGAAGGCCTGAATTCTGTTTACACCTGACTTTCCAGTTATGAGTGAATCCCAAAAATCAAACCGATTGCAACCAATGGAAGTAATGACTCCTATACCTGTAACAACAACTGATTTTTTATATTCCATGGTGATATAATAACGGCCCTTTAGAAAACTTTGTGTAAACGCCTAAATTTAAATTCTGCATCTTTCTTCAAATTTAATCAAAAACTGCTACAGGATCATCCTCCAGTCCCGGATCGGCATGGTCCATTTCTTTGCAATATTTCCGATTGCCAGGTAAACAGCTTTCATGGCAGCCTGGTCATGCGGGAAGATTGATTTTGTTTTAGTGTATTTCCGGATTCCCCGGTTTAA
>JAUVKN010000148.1 GCA_030596245.1 Bacteroidia bacterium
CTTTACTTCTAACTTGAGAAGATTAAAATAATCGAATATCTCTTTGGGTAAAACAAGCTGGATCAGTTCTCTGTATTGATCGTTATTGAACGATATAAATCTGTACTTGTTAAAAAGTACTAAGATCTATTTTCTTTCACTTCTCCACAAGAATATTAATTGATCCCTGTTCAACAGTTTCATTCACCGCACCTCCACCGGTTGTTCAATCCCACCGTATGGCACCAATCGCATTAGTTGTATCGGTATGCTAAGCATGACTTATCGCCGAATGAAGACAAATGACAATGGTCAGAAGATACCTTTGTATTCCAACCATATCCACTTTTCCCGCATGGTTCATATTCATTTGAAATTAAACAAATCCTGTCTAAATTTACAACAAGTGTAATATCAGGAAAAAATAACCGAATACCTTAACTGGAAAAAATAACTGAATACTATGAAAGTAATCCGAAATAAATTGAAAGTCATTGTCGTTCTGACTTCCTTCCTGGGAGCACTCCTGGCAACCAGTTGTTCTACTTTACCTGAAAAACCAAACATCGTTTTTATCCTGGCCGACGACATGGGATATTCTGACCTGGGATGTTTTGGCGCCGAAGTCATAGAGACACCGAACATTGACCGGTTGGCTAGTAATGGACTAAGGTTCAATAACTTTTACAACACAGGACGGTGCTGGCCCACCCGTACAAGTTTACTCTCAGGATACTATCCCCACCAGGTATTGTCCGATCAGCTGGATGGGATCGACTATGAAAATGGGAATTTCAGCCCGGTCAATGAAACCTGGTTGCCATCTCTTCTTAACGATCATGGATACCGCTGTTACCATTCGGGCAAATGGCATCTTTTCAGAAGATTTCCCAGGCACACCGATATTCATTATACAGAGGCCGGATTTGCCAGGTCATATAGAACACAGGATGGACGGCACCTGAGGCCCAGGGAGCTGATGGAAGACGGTGAATTGACTCCACTTCCTGAACCAGGATCTGAATATGAAGCATCGGTTGCCATTGTGGACCATGCCATTCAATATGTGAGAGACCATGCAGAAAACCATGCAGGTGATCCTTTCTTCGAATATATTGCATTTATCGCTCCTCATTTCCCACTACAGGCCATGCAGAAGGATATTGACTTCTACCGGGATAAATTCCTGATGGGCTGGAACGAACTGCGTAAAAGTAGGTTAAACAACAGGGAGAGTCTGGGCTTTGCAGTGCATGAAATGGAAGCCTTCGAGCCGGAGCGGTTTGCCCCCTGGAACCTCACCCCGGAGGAACTTATTTCCCAGATCGATTCTGCCGATGTGGCCAGAGCAATACCTTGGAGCGAGCTTACGGAAAAACAGAAGGAGTTCCAGGCCACCAAAATGGCCATCCATGCCGCCATGATAACCCGGATGGACCGGGAAATCGGACGTTACATCGCAACCCTTAAAGAACTGGACTATTTGGAGAATACCATTATATTTTTCTGCTCGGATAACGGGGCCAGTACCG
This sequence comes from Bacteroidia bacterium, assembly GCA_030596245.1. Taxonomy (GTDB): domain Bacteria; phylum Bacteroidota; class Bacteroidia; order Bacteroidales. The sequence goes on from JAUVKN010000148.1 coordinate 1,512, forward strand.
AAATCATGAACCGGGCTGACAAACATACCATAGGGTCTCTGCCCGGATCGGCCGATTCTTACATCTGTCTTGGTCCCGGTTGGTCCACCGCGGCCAATACCCCATTCAGGTTGCATAAAACCTGGCTGCACGAAGGAGGGATCTCCACACCCATGGTGGTTCACTGGCCGGAAGGAATCAGAGAAAAGGGCACATACAGACTCATGCCTTCTCATATCATTGATGTGGCCCCCACACTGCTTGAGCTGGCAGGGGGTAATCCGGAAGAATTGAATGGTTTATATGATGCTCCTGGCATCAGTCTGGTCCCCCATCTGAAGAAGGATGTGATAACCGAACGCCCGCCTCTGTTTTTCCATCATGAAAGGAAAAATGCACTCAGGCATGGAGCGTGGAAAATTACAACCATCGATTATGGTGAAGAGTGGGAGTTGTATGACCTTTCAAAGGACCGGGGTGAAACCAACAACCTTGCTGGTGAAAACGAGGATAAACTCAATGAACTGGTTCAGCTCTGGGAAGGTCAAAGAGAAACGATTATTCAGCAAATTTCTGATAATTGAATTTAAACACCCGAACCGATTGAATCCTGCAAGCGTAATTCAATTAGCCAGTAGCAAAACTGTTAATCTATATACCCCAGCTTTTTCAGAAATAGATCTATTTCTTTATACGCTTCTGCTTGAATATTTTTATCCGGGTTAGGGTATTGATCATCCGGCTGGTCTGAAGGTGTGAAAAGATGACCGACTCCATCATAGATATGCAGATAAGATTCGTTTCCATATTCCAGCATATTTTTATGGAATAATTTGGATTGATTAATTGGAGTAACGGTATCATCTTTGCCAACTACAATGATGGATGGAGGCATGTTTTCCTTAAGATGCTCCGCAGGGGAAAATTCAATCGGATTTCCTTTTCCTCCGAGTAACTGCTTAAACCACCCGTCCCTGATAACCGATACCGCGGGGGATACCAATACCAATGCATCAGGGATACTGGTAATTTTCAAATTGGAATCTACAGATGGGAAAACTGCCGCACTAACTGCCAGATGGGCTCCGGCGGACCATCCATAAGCTACAATGCTGTCGCTGTATAATCCCAATTTATCCGCATTTCGCCTCATCCAAAGGATTACATTACGGGCATCTTCCATCGCATCTATAGGGGTAATTGTCTTTTGATCGGATAATCTATACTGAGCCGCAACAGCCACCATCCCTTTTTCAGCATATTTTCCGGCAAGCCCATATGCCCAGGAGGGCTCTCCAATACTCCATCCACCACCATGAAATATAACCATCGCCGGATGATGCTCTTTTAGATCCTTATTCACAGGAGAGAATATGTACGCCTTTAAGCTTGTGGTTTTGGTGGAATCATAGATGTATTCTATTGGATCATTGATCGGTAATACATTTTGAGTATATGTATTTTGACAAATCAGAATTGTTAGTATCAATGTTGCTATTTTCATAATTGATGTCATTCATATCCAATTTTACCGGCTTCCTTCTTTGTTAGTCTTTTGCAAATATATCTTTGTCAACCTCTGAAAATTTTGTAATCTTTTGATAATTCCAGCGATCGTAATCATTACCATTCGAGTCTACTATGATAATTCTACCGACACCCGCATTCTCTGCTGCCATAATACCTGATATTGAATCTTCAAAAATCAATATGTCTCTCTCCTTAATTCCGATAATAGCAATTGCCCTTTGGAAAATCTGGGGACTTGGTTTGCTCAACATACTGCCATCATCGTAGATTACTTTTGACAGGTCAAAAAAGGAATTCAACCCTAAATACTCAAAATAAAAATTAACATTACCAAGGTCCGAAGCTGTAGCTATGGTATACGGAATATTTTCTGTCATCAGAAAACTCAGGAACTCTTTTGCTCCCGGAGCAAGCTGCATCTCAGTCTTTAAACACAAATCCTGATAAATCCTCTCCTTTTCAGTGCTTAGTTCTGAAATCTCGTCATTCCCCAGTTGTTTGGGGAACAGGTTGCCGATTATATCTTTATTGTTCTTACCATGTATTTTCTCGACCTTTTCCCGATCGGTCAAACGAATTCCATTCTTCTCAAGAAATATATCCCAAGCTTCATTATGAAGTTTGGTATCCCAGAACAGGGTGCCATTAAAATCAAAAACTACACCTTTTATTGTCATACAATCAACTTCTTTATAAACTCTTATTTAATGGCTTTTTCTGATACTATACAAATATACACCTAATAGTTCTCCTAATGCCTGAGGTATGAATAGTAAGGTATCAAACTTCTGTAATTTCTGTAGAGAAAGAGTTGAAACTAATTTGTAGTTTTAATTCAAAATATTTTAAAGTATATGACCGATTTTTTAGAATTATTAACGAAACGCCAAAGCGTTAGAAACTACAAAAATATTCCGGTTGAAGCTGAAAAACTAGAACGATGCCTCGAAGCTGCAAGGCTTTCACCTTCGGCTTGTAATTCTCAGCCCTGGACATTTATTGTAGTCGATGAACCTGAATTAAAAGCAAAGGTGGCTAGAGCTACTTTTAGCAGTACAGTCAGATTCAATAAATTTACTGTCGAAGCTCCGGTGTTACTGGCAGTTGTAACTGAAAAATCAACTTTAGTACCGCAAATGGGCAATTTCTTAAAAAATCAACAATACAATTTAATTGATATTGGTATTGCTATTGAAAACTTTGTCTTGCAGGCTGCTTATGAAGATTTAGGGACGTGCATCATTGGCTGGTTTGATGAAAAAACAATAAAAGAACTTCTTAATATTCCATCAAAAAAACGTGTAAATATTGTAATATCGTTAGGTTACCCTTCTAATAAAATGACTCGAAAAAAGATAAGAAAATCACTGGGCAAAATTGCGAGATACAACTCTTACTAATGTATTAATCAATCATTAACAGCATCTGCTTTGTCTCCTGGAAATCCCCTGCTGTGAGCCTGTAGGTGTAAAGTCCCGAGGGAAATGGTGTACCGTCAAATTCCACCTGGTATATCCCTGGTTGGTGTTCTGCATCTACTAATTTTTGCACCAGGCGCCCGGTTGCATCAAATACATCCAGCGTAACATGCTCCGGCTTCGGTGTAGAAAATGTGATACTTGTTCCGGGGTGAAAAGGGTTTGGAAAATTCTGATCAAGTCTGAATGCACCCGGAACAAGCAGACTCTCCTGTTCGATACCTGTAGCGAACTTCTGATAAACCCGTATATAATCAACCACCAGCTCCTGAGGGAACTCGGTAGAGTTATCCGGGGGTCCTGGCCAGTTGCCTCCCACAGCCAGGTTGATCAACAGGTGAAATCTTCTGTTGAAGGGTGCAGGGAATGCCCCACCCGATGACCACCAACCTGAAGATTGGGTCTGGTAAAGCTGATCATCCACATACCAGCGGATCTTTCCTTCCTCCCACTCCAGTGCAAAATCGTGGAACTCGTTGTGAAAATCACCAGAATCCAGGGTATAGGACGATCCCTTATTTGTGTTGTCGGGCCATTGCCCACCATAGTGGAGGGTACCATGAATTTTGTTCGGCTCACTACCCAGATTCTCCAAAATATCAAGCTCACCACTGGCTGCCCAGCCCCCATAACCATTGTCGGTGGATAGCATCCAGATGGCAGACCATAATCCCTGTCCAATGGGCATTTTCGCCCGAAATTCTAGCCTGCAGTATTTCCAGTCCCCCTTATCAATGGTCCGGATCCGCGCAGATGTATAAGATTTACCACCGAAAAGTTCCTGTTTGGCTGTGATAACCAGCATACTGTCTCTTATGGACACATTTTCCTCACGATAATATTGACGCTCGTCATTTCCCCAGCCAGGAATACCATAGTCGGAACCATCACCAATCATGTATGACCACTTCGTCTCATCAAGAGAATCCCCTTCAAACTCATCCGACCATACCAGCTGCCACTCCTGGGCTGATAAATTGCCCAGAAGCATCATCATAATCACCACCGCTAAGAAAAATGTTCTTTTCATCATTTTAAGTCTATTACAAATCATAAACACCTTTGAATTGACTCTCCCCGAAGTAGAACTTCGGGGAACCGAGTTTTTACGAGCTCGACGCAGTCAATGCGCGAGCGTAATTCAAAGATTTCGTGTTAACCCTATACACCACCAGGAGCCAAAGTTAATATTTTATCACCGACTATTTAATTGTTAAATTTGACAAAAATATTAAGCGCCATGATCAAATCTTGTCACCTCAAGCCTCTAATGACCGCCATCATAGCCGGTAGTTTACTCATCAGTTGCAGCACCCATAAAGATTCAGATAACAGCCTGATATTGAATGCATCAGGATATTTTGAGGCAACCGGGATTAACTTTCTTGTATTCAATAACTGGTACAATGGCATGTTCAGTGATTCTAAGATGAGCGGGATCGAGATCATACACCATGGGATCCGGACTGCCACCAATGGGGATGTCAGGTTACATCCCACACCTGAGCAGTGGGATGCCATTCCAACATTTATTGAACGAAATCCCAATATTGAGGAAAACTCCATAGAGGCCTTGTTGAGTTATCCCGATTACAATTTTCGATACAGGATCGAGGCGACCTCCTCCGGCGATAAAATGGTGATCCGGGTTGTATTAGATGAACCACTCCCCGAGCTGCTCGAAGGTCGAGCCGGATTTAACCTGGAGTTTCTACCTTCAGCCTACTTCAGGAAAACATTCATGCTTGACAGCAGTTTACAATCCTTTCCATTGTATCCCGCTGGCCCCATGGAACAACTGCCTGATGGAGAGGTACAACCCTTGCCACTTGCCACAGGTAGACGACTGGTACTTGCCCCGGAGGATCCTGAAAGAAGAGTTACCATTGAATCCTCGACCAGTGAAATGAGCATTTATGATGGCAGGAATGTAGCTCAGAATGGATGGTTTGTGGTTCGCAGCCTGATTCCTGCCGGGAAAACCGGGAGTGTTATGGAATGGAACATTCAGGCAAACTCCATAGACGGATGGGTGCGCAAACCTGTTATTGGTCACTCCCAGGCAGGATATCACCCCGCCCAAAAAAAGGTGGCAGTCATCGAATGCGATCCGGCTGGTCAAACCAACAAGCAGGCAATCCTGTACAGGATCTCAGAAGATGGAACTTACCAGGTGGCACTTCAGTCTAGGATCAAACCCTGGGGAAGATACCTGAGATATAATTATGGAACTTTTGATTTCTCAGAGATCCGCAAAGATGGCATCTATATCATCGAGTATGACGGGGTAAGGACCAAACCTTTTATCATTGATGAAGAGGTGTTGTCTCTGGCATGGCAACCCACACTTGATCTGTTTTTCCCGGTTCAAATGGACCATATGTTTGTGAATGAAGCCTACCGGGTCTGGCATGGTGCGGGGCACCTTGATGATGCCAGACAGGCCCCGGTTAATCATGAACACTTTGACCTCTATGCCCAGGGACCCACAACCGATACACCCTACCGTCCAGGGGAACATATTCCGGGACTGAATACAGGAGGTTGGTGCGATGCCGGTGATTATGATATCCGTACCCAGTCGCAATACGCAACTGTACTTGGACTTGTTCAGGTATGGGAAGAGTTTTCGCTGCAACGTGATCAGACCACCATTGACCAGGTCTATGGTTTTGTGGACATTCATGTTCCGGATGGTCAGCCCGATATGCTTCAGCAGATCGAACATGGAGTCCTGGCACTGATTGCCCAGCACAGGGCTGTGGGTCATGCCATCCCCGGCATCATTGTCCCCGAGATATCACAATATACACACCTCGGTGATGCTGTGACCATGACCGATAACCAGGTATATAAACCTGGAGATCCGGAGAGCAAACCTGACGACCGTTGGGCGTTTACAAGCAGGTCCACCGCCCTAAATTACGGATCTGTTGCTGCCCTGGCAGCTGCCAGTCGCTCACTGGCCGGATCAAATCCGGAACTCTCCTCTGAATGCCTTGAAATAGCTGAACAAGTCTGGGAAGAGGAACAAGGAAAGGAGCCCGACCTGTTCCGGGTTGGTAATATAACAGGAGGCAGGGTCGATTTTGAAGAACTTCGGGCTGCTGTGGAGCTGCTTGTTACCACGGAAGGTCAACAATACAAAGAGAGGATCGTACAATTGATTCCTGTCATTGAAAAGTGGTATGCCCCTAATGCGGTTCTGGCTGTAAGGATCCTGCCTCATATGGGGAATGACTACAGTGAAATACTTGAACAATTAACGAACTCTTACAAACAGCGGATCGATTCACTCTATCTGGAAAATCCCTATGGTGTCCCAATCTCAAGAGGAGGATGGGCAGGAAGTGGCGGGGTAATCCGATATGCGGTTACCAATTATTACCTGCATAAAGCCTTTCCGGAAATAGTATTCCCAGAGGATGTTTACCGGGGATTAAATTATGTTTTTGGTTGCCATCCGGGTTCGGATATTTCCTTTGTATCAGGTGTTGGAACGGAATCGAAGCAGGTAGCCTATGGATTTAACAGGGCTGATTTTTCATTTATTGCAGGAGGGATTGTACCAGGTGTGCTGATCCTGCCTCCTGACTTTCCGGAAAATAAGGAGGACTGGCCCTTCCTGTGGGGCGAGAATGAATATGTAATCACACTCGGGGCTAGTTATATTTTCGCCGTCAACGCAGCAAATAGTCTGCTGAATGCTTTATAGATTGAACCAGTAGTTCAGTTTGATCACCAGTGCCCGGTTTTTGGGTCCCCAGAATTCAACCGCATAGTTGTCAGAATAGACAACGTACAGATCAGACATGGGCCGGAACCGCCATTGGAAACGGCTGTTGATATTGAAGTTATCATCCTGGGTATTGTATTGCAGGAAAGTGGTCCAGAAAAGTGATCTTGAAAAACTGATCTCCACCCGGGGATTGATCAGGAAGAGGTTATCCGTACCATAAGGCTCTGGGAACACCAGCTTATTCTGCTCAAAACTGACTGCAAAATTACCCCATGGCTGAGCCCTGTATTTGATCCCAAAAGCATACCGGGCACGGGTTCCATTATAAAAAGTCCCATAGGAGATCCTTCCCTCCATACTGAATAATCTTCGCTGGTCAGATTCATACGTGACTTCTCCCAGGGCATATTTATAAATACCGGCTGGCAAAGGTTCATCATTAATGAATGTGAAAGGAAAGAGCAGATTGACCATGAGGTGGTTAAACGAGACTTGAACTTTGCTGGTGGACGCAAATTTTATGGAATAGTTGGGTTCAATGTCATTTCTCAACATAGAAAAAGCAGTATCGACATCATAAATATGCCTGACTCCGAATTCATGTGAGATGATCCTGCCATTGGATTCGGGATACAGCGTATAGGCAAATCTGGTATAAAGATGATTGTAACCGATATTAATGGAAGTATCCCTGCTCGCATCATAATACTCCTGTCCGCTTATAAATCCCATATCTGCTTTATAATTTTCACCCAGTCCGGACAGGTTAGAATAGACACTGATATTCTTGTTATCATAACCAATGCCAGTGTTATAAAAATAATCTTTACTGCTCAAATCCGGACTGAACGATTTTGCATAGCCGGCAAATGTCTGTAAACGTCCGTCAGTGGATTTATACTGGAACTCCAGTCCCACATTCCGGTTATAATCAGGAACTTCACTATTAAGCCCCTGTCTGTTATGGATATAACCTTTGATCACGGAACGGGAAAGCACCTGTTGGTGGAACGACATTACCGTATAATTCTGGGAAAGGAAATCCTCAGTCTCCCTGGTCTGCAGATTCATCATACCAATACGCAGATCATTATTCACATTGCCACTTAACCTTGCACCATAAAGTATGGGGATGGGATTCCCATCTTCGTCAAGTCCGATCCTCCTGGAAAAAAATGGTCGCATGGGGGGAATCCCAAAGTCCTCAAAGATATCGTTGTTCTCAAGAAAGAACAGGCGCTTTTCGGGCAGGCGGATGTCAAACAGGGTCAGGTTAATAACCTGCTCATCAACCTCTACCTGAGAGAAATCCGGATTTACCGTCAGATCCAGGTTAAGACTTGATGTTATTGGGATTTTGGCATCAAGTCCGGGTTGAAAATCATAGGATTCTGGATTGTCAGATTCATAATCTTTTGCCCCGGATGCAAGAGCATAGGGAATGATC
>JAUVKN010000286.1 GCA_030596245.1 Bacteroidia bacterium
GATCATCCTGGATCCACCGGCATTTGCCAAACATCAAAACGTATTGAGCAATGCCCTTCAGGGTTACAAAAGGCTGAACCAGAAAGCCCTTGAACAGATCGCTCCCGGGGGGATCCTGTTTACATTCAGCTGTTCACAGGCGGTGAGCAGAGAGAATTTCCGAAAGTCAGTTTTTGTAGCTGCCGCCAATGCCCGGCGCAAAGTGCGGATCCTGTACCAACTCTCCCAACCACCCGATCATCCGGTGAGCATCTTCCATCTTGAAGGAGAATACCTGAAAGGGTTGGTACTGGAAGTGGAGTAACATTTCTATGTTTCATTCGTCTTATACTTATTACGAGAGTCAAACGGAAATCCATAAAACTAAATAGTCCACAAATGAAAAAAGTAGCTTTTCTATTTATTATTATGTCTGTCATGCTGGGATCATGCATGATTGATGGCTGGGATCACGGAATTTCGGGCAATGGGAATGTGTTCGAAGAGACCAGAGATGTTTCAGAGTTTACAGGGGTGCATGTGAGTTCCGGTATCGATGTTTACCTTACCGAAGGGAATGAATTTGAGGTCAGAGTTGAAGCCGACGAGAACCTGATGGAAGTAATCCTTACCGAGTTAAAGGGTGATATGCTGGTGGTAAAGACTGACAGGGTAAACATCAGGCGGGCCAGGTCCAAGAAAGTTTATGTTACCCTGCCTGAGCTTACCGAGCTGAAGATCAGTAGTGCAGGAGATTGTGAGGGACAGACTCCCTTTACATGCGGTGATTTGAATTTGGGGATCAGCAGTGCAGGTGATCTTTCACTGGATGTGGAAGCAGAGCGTATAACCCTTAACATAAGCTCCAGTGGTGATGCACGAATTACAGGAAGCACCAATATCCTGGATGTAACTTTGAGCAGTGCAGGTGATCTTAACGCTTTTGACCTGGTTGCCAACAAGGTGGATGTGAATGTTTCCAGTGCAGGGGATGCCAGGGTACATGCTACCGAGGAGATTTCCATGAACGTATCAAGCGCCGGAAATATCTATTACAAAGGGGATGCCAGGGTGGTACACTCACATAGTTCCAGTGCAGGGGATATTATCAAGAGAGATTAAAAGGTATTTCGTTCCCGTTAGCCGAGGTAGCTTTTCAGAATCTTACTTCGAGTTGTGTGCTTGAGCCTTTTAATGGCTTTCTCCTTTATCTGCCTTACCCTTTCCCGGGTAAGGTTAAATTCTTCACCAATCTCTTCCAGGGTGTGGGGATGTTTTCCGTTGAGCCCGAAGTAGAGGCGAATGATACTGGCTTCTCTATAGGTGAGGGTGCTCAATGCACGTTCAATTTCCTTGCGAAGTGAATCATTGAGCAATCCCCGGTCGGGCGAGGGAGTCTCTCCATTGAGCAACACATCATACATGTTCCCGTCTTCACCATTCTGAAGGGGTGCATCCATGGAAACATGCCTGCCCGAACTGCGGATGGCATCTTTCACCTCCTCCGGAGCCAGCTCCAGCGTTTGAGCAATCTCCAGTATTGTTGGTTCACGTTCGAACTTCTGTTCAAGTTCCGCAAAGGTCTTATTAATCTTATTGATGGATCCAATCTTGTTAAGAGGGAGACGAACAATTCGTGCCTGCTCGGCCAGTGCTTGAAGGATCGATTGCCTGATCCACCAGACCGCATAACTAATAAATTTGAACCCGCGGGTTTCATCAAAACGTTGTGCTGCTTTGATCAGCCCCAGGTTGCCTTCATTGATCAGATCGGGCAGGCTCAATCCCTGGTTCTGGTATTGCTTGGAGACAGAGACCACAAAACGCAGGTTGGCTTTGATCAGTTTCTCCATGGCCTCCTCATCACCTTTCCGGATTCGCCGGGCCAGCTCCACCTCCTCTTCAGCCGATATCAGGTCTACCTTTCCAATCTCATGTAGGTACTTATCAAGAGAGGGAGTTTCCCGGTTAGTGACTTGCTTGATGATCTTGAGCTGTCTCATGTGGCTGACTGCTTGATCTGGAAAAATGAACCTAAATATATATTAATTTTGGTAGTTCACCATATTTCTTTTACTTTTGCACAAGTATTCCATTCTATCGAACGATTGTTCCATTCTATATTTAATCCAAAACACCTGATTAACAGTTATCCTCACAGGATTATTATTTAATTATTTCATTATATATGTACGATATTCTTGAATTGAATAAGAAGCTTCTTGGCGAATTGCGTGACATTGCCAAAGAACTTAAAATTAAGCGAGTAGAGTCTTTCAAAAAGCAGGACTTGATCTATAAAATACTTGATGCGCAGGCCATAGTTGTATCTGAGTCCAAGGCAGGCAAGAAGGAGAGTCCCAAGAAGGAGAGTTCCAGGAAGGAGAGTTCCAGGAAGGGAGTTTCCAAGAAGGAGAAGGTTGTTGGTGAAACTGAAAATGCTGCACCTGCTCCGAAAAGGAAACCTGGCCGGCCTAAGAAAGAGAAGAAAAAGGAACCGGAAGTAAAGGCAGCTGCTGCTGAAGAACACGTCGGGGCTAAGGAAACGGCAAAACCAGAAGCTGAGAAAGAAACCGAAGAAAGGTCAACATCTTCATCCGAAGTCAAGCCCAATAAAAAGGATGACCGCCAGGGCGGAGATAGCCATCAAAGGAGGCAGCCTGGTGACAGCCGTGACAGCCGTGACAAACGTGGTGACAGCCGTGACAAACGTAGTGACAGCAGCCGTGACAAACGTAGTGACAGCAGCCGTGACAATCGTAGTGACAGCAGCCGTGACAGCCGTGACAGCAGCCGTGACAATCGGGACCACCGTAATGACAGAAATGCTTATAAGAAGCCTTATGAGCGCAGAGAAGTGGATAAATATGATTTTGAAGGATTGATCACCAATTCCGGTGTGCTTGAAATTATGCCCGATGGCTATGGTTTCTTGAGGTCCTCTGATTACAATTATCTCAATTCACCCGATGATATTTATGTTTCCCAGAGTCAGATCAAACTCTTTGGCCTAAAGACGGGCGACAATGTGACTGGAACCATCCGTCCCCCAAAAGAGGGCGAAAAATATTTTCCACTGATCAAAGTTGAAGAGATCAATGGTCGCAGTCCCGACTACATCCGTGACCGTGTGCCTTTTGATTACCTGACGCCCCTGTTCCCCGATTCTAAATTTACGCTGGTGGGAAACGGACAGCATAATCTTTCGGTCAGGGTAGTGGATATGTTCGCTCCCATTGGTAAAGGACAACGTGGACTAATCGTGGCCCAGCCAAAGACCGGTAAGACTGTATTGCTAAAGGATGTGGCCAATGCCATTGCTGCCAATCATCCCGAAGTATACATGATTGTTCTTCTCATCGATGAACGTCCCGAGGAGGTGACCGACATGGCAAGAAATGTGAATGCAGAGGTAATATCATCCACCTTTGATGAACCTGCAGAGCGCCATGTGCGGATTGCAAATATTGTTCTTGAAAAGGCCAAGAGATTGGTGGAATGCGGTCATGATGTAGTGATCCTTTTGGATTCAATTACACGATTGGCCAGGGCTTACAATACCATCTCTCCCGCCTCAGGGAAAGTGCTTTCGGGTGGTGTGGATGCCAATGCTCTGCATAAACCGAAGCGATTCTTCGGTGCTGCCAGAAACATTGAAGACGGTGGTTCACTTACCATCCTGGCTACTGCCCTTACAGAGACAGGTTCCAAGATGGACGAAGTGATTTTTGAAGAGTTTAAAGGTACCGGTAACATGGAGCTACAGCTCGACAGGAAACTTTCCAACAAGCGGGTTTATCCGTCTGTGGATGTCAATCCATCCAGTACACGCCGCGAAGATCTGCTGCTTGACAAGCCCATGCTCGACAAGATCTGGATCCTCAGGAATTACCTCTCGGATATGAATTCGGTAGAGGCCATGCAATTCCTCCGTGACCGTATGAGTAAGACGGGCACCAATGAGGAGTTTCTGATCTCCATGAACAGCGGCTGATCCGGTTAAAAATCATACAGAAAAGTGACGGCCAACACCGTCACTTTTTTGTTTTGGGGCAAATGGTTCGGGGTTATTTGAAATGATTTTATATTACGTTTCTCCTATAACATATGAACCTATTTTATTAATTTTGGATGACTCAAGTTAAAATAGTTAACTAATTGTAATTTAAATACTTAAGCAAAATAACATGGCGAATAAGAAGAATTATATGACATGTGACGGCAATTATGCAGCTGCACATATTGCGTACATGTTCAGTGAGGTTGCTGCCATCTATCCCATTACCCCTTCTTCCGATATGGCGGAGCACATTGATGAGTGGTCGGCCAATGGCAGGAAAAACATTTTTGGGGAGATCGTCAAGGTGGCCGAGATGCAATCAGAAGCAGGTGCAGCTGGTGCCATGCACGGAGCACTTCAGAGCGGAGCCCTCTCCTCTACCTTCACTGCATCACAGGGATTGTTGCTGATGATCCCGAATATGTATAAGATCTCAGGCGAATTATTGCCTGCTGTTTTCCACGTATCGGCGCGTAGTCTTGCAGCCCAGGCGCTCTCCATATTCGGGGATCACAGCGATGTAATGTCTGTCCGCCAAGCCGGTTTTTCCATGATAGCCACCGGAAGCGTACAGGAGGTGATGGACCTGGCCGGAGTGGCCCACCTTACCGCCATCAAAACCAAACTTCCTTTCCTCCATTTCTTTGATGGATTCCGTACTTCCCACGAGATCCAGAAGGTAGAAGCTCCTGATCAGGACGAACTGGCCAAACTGGTAGATATGGATGCCTTAAAAGCATTCAGGGATAGTGGACTCAACCCGGAACACCCTGTTACCAGGGGGACGGCCCAGAATCCGGATATCTATTTCCAGACCCGCGAAGCCATCAACAGGTTTTATGAAGTGATTCCCGATCAGGTGGATGCTTATATGCAGGAGATCACCAAACTCACAGGCCGGGTGTACCATCCATTTACCTATTACGGTGCTGAAGATGCAGAGAACATTGTCATTGCTATGGGTTCTATTACTGAGACTATTAAGGAGGTGGTTGATTATCAGATGGCGAAGGGTGAAAAAGTAGGATTGGTTTCTGTACATCTCTACAGGCCTTTTTCAGAGAAATATTTAATGAAGGTACTTCCCAAATCGGTTAAAAGGATCAGTGTGCTTGATCGTACCAAAGAGCTTGGTGCCAATGGGGAACCACTCTATCTGGATATGAAGGATATATTTTATGGCAAAGAGAATGCGCCCCTGATTGTTGGTGGGCGTTACGGTTTATCTTCCAAGAACACCACTCCTGCCATGATGTTATCTGTATTTGAAAATTTGAAATTGAATGAGCC